>JADGRR010000032.1 GCA_017880745.1 Burkholderiales bacterium | reverse complement strand
CGTTTACTGGAAATGCCGAGGCTCACCATTTCGTCGTCGGTCCAGAAGGTGCCATCGACCAGCAGGCAGTCGGCGGCCTCGATGTGCGGCACCAGGTGAGGCTCGATTGCGGCGAGGCCAGGGGCATAGAAAAGCTTGCGGCCGGAGTGCATGTCCTCGATCACCACCCCGATATTGTCGCCGTCATGCGGATCATTGCGATGCGGAGAATAGGGCGGAGCCTTGCTCTTTAGCGACATTGCGCTAAAGCGCAGCCCTGCCGCGCCGGGGACGGTAAAGCTGCTGCCGTCGGTTTGCACCTGATGCCAATTCACGCCGCAGTAATGGCCGAGGATGTTGAACAGCGGATTTCCGGTCGTGAGGTCCTGGCGCACCATGTCCGTGCAGTAGATCTCAAGCGGCTTCCCCTCGCGCAGCATGAGCAGGCCCGTGGTGTGGTCGATTTGCGCGTCGATCAGCGCCACCGCGACGATGCCGGTGTCGCGCACCGCGCGATTGGGCTGGAGGAAGGGTGAGGCCTTGATTTGCTGCAGGATGTCGGGCGAGGCGTTGAACAGGACCCAACGCGTGCCATCGGCGCTGACCGCGATCGACGACTGGGTGCGTGCCGTGGCGCGCAGGGTACCGGCCCGCAGGCCGGCACAGTTCGGGCAATTGCAATTCCATTGCGGAAAGCCGCCGCCGGCGGCGGAACCGAGAACTCGTACCAGCATGGTTTTTCTAATATGAAGGGATAACTTGGGCCTGTTTCATGATACCGCAAAGCCGGTTCGGTGATCGTCGCCGACGCCAACGGCCGCCTTTTCGAAGCGGCGCCGCGGCGCAACCTGTCCCTGATCCTTGCCACCCGGTATGCATTCTGAGCACCGCTGATTTGAGCCGACGACAGCGCAAGGCCTAACCCTGCGACGAATACCCGCCGTCGACCGGGATCGCAGCCCCGGTGACGAAATCCGCCGCGCTGCTCGCGAGAAACACCGCGATGCCGGCAAAATCCGCGGGGTTCCCCCAGCGGCCGGCGGGAGTCCGCGCGAGCACGCGCTCGTGCAGGCCGGCAACGTCCTTGCGCGCAGCCCGCGTGAGATCGGTGTCGATCCAGCCGGGCAGCACCGCGTTCACCTGGATGTTGTCCTTCGCCCAGGCGGTCGCGAGCGCCTTGGTGAGCTGCACCATGCCGCCCTTGCTCGCGCCATAGGGTCCGGCGAACGCCGCCCCAAAAATCGACAGCATCGAGCCGATGTTGATGATCTTCCCGCCGCCCGCCTTCAGCATCGCCGGGTAGGCGGCCTGGCTGCAGAGGAAGGCGCTGGTGAGGTTGGTGTCGAGCACGGACTTCCATTCTTCCGGCGTGTAGTCCTGCGGCTGCTTGCGGATGTTGATGCCGGCGTTGTTGACGAGAACATCCAGACGGCCGAAGCGATCGAGCGCAGCCGCGATCAGCGCCTTGCATGCCGCCTGCGCGGTCACATCAGCCTCGACCGCCGCGGCCGTTGCGCCCAGTGCCTCGAGCGCCTTCACTGCGGCTGCGTTCTTGCCCGCGTTGCGCCCGGCGATCATCAGCGCCGCCCCCGCTTGCGCGAGACCTGTCGCCATGCCCAGGCCAATGCCGCCGTTGCCGCCGGTGACGATCGCGACGCGGCCGGTGAGATCAAATGCTTTGGTCATCGTGTTTTCCTTTCCAGTTTCCACAGGCTGCACCCCATCCAACTACAATACAGCCGAGGTGCCGCCATCCAGATTGATGCTGGTGCCGGTGACATAGCTCGCCGCGCCCGACACGAGAAAGGCGATCGCATTGGCGACTTCCTCGGCACGGCCGACGCGCCCCAGCGGAATGTCCTTCGCCATGTTGGCATAGAGTTGCTCCACCGCTATGCCCGCCTTGGCCGCCTTCCTTTCGTGCTGCCCCGCGCGCACCGAACCGATGCACACCGTGTTCACCAGAATATTGTGCGGCGCGAACTCCTTCGACAGCGCCTTGGTGAACGCCAGCCCCGCGGCGCGCGTGACCGTGGTCGGCATCGATTTGGCGCGGGGCTGTTTGGCGCCGATATTGGTGATGTTGACGATGCGCCCGCCGCCTTGCTGTTTCATGTGCGGGATCGCGAGCCGTGCGAGCCGGATCGCCGCAAAGAGCTTGAGCTCGAAGTCCGCCTGCCAGATGTCATCGGTGACCGACTCGAATTCGCCGGTGGCGGAGGTGCCTGCGTTGTTGACGAGGATGTCGAGCCGGCCGAACGCCGTGACCGCCTCCGCCACCAGCCTGGCGCAGTCTTCGGCCCGGCTGACATCCGCCTGCACCGCGGCGACGCTGCCCCCGGCGGCGCGGATCTCCGCTGCGACCCGATCCAGCAACTCCCGGCCGCGCGCCGCAATCACCACGCTTGCCCCCTCTTCGGCCAGGCGCAACGCGGTCGCCCTGCCGATGCCCTGCGTGCCGCCGGTAACGATCGCGACCTTGTTTTTCAGTTCCAGATCCATCTGCGTCTCTCCTGCTGTTCTCCATTATTGCCACCTACGGACAAGACACTCACTCCGCGCGAATGTTGGTGGCGCGAGGAAGCGGCGTCGGTTCATAAGCGGACGTCCGGGCAATTGCAGTCGCGCGCGTTCATGTCCCATCCTCGCCGCGGTAGACCGCGCCGCAGGTGCAGGTCTCGTGCACCACGACTTGCGCGAGCAGCGGCAGCGCCGGTTTGAGCTGCGCCCAGATCCATTGCGCCAGACGCTCGCTGGTCGGATTCTCCAGCCCCGGCACCTCGTTCAGGTAGCGGTGGTCGAGTTGCTCGTAGAGCGGCTGGAACACGGCCGAAATTTCGGCGAAGTCCTGCACCCAGCCTACGTGCGGATCGACCTGGCCCTTGACGTGGATTTCGACGCGGAACGAATGCCCGTGGACGCGCGCGCACTTGTGCCCCGGCGGCACGTTGGGCAGCCGATGCGCGGACTCGAGAGTAAATGCCTTCCAGATTTCCATCACGGTATTCCTATCAGTTTGTGCGTCTGCAGCGACAGCCGCCACCTCGGGTGCGCGAGGCAGTACTCAGTTGTGAGGCGCGTATTGCGCGCCTTGTCCGGGCCGTCCATCGGCTGCAGAAAGAAATGCCGGAACTGCAGTTGCTCGTAGCGTTCCGGCTCGGCTCCGGTTTGCGGAAAGACCAGCTTCAGCTCGTCGCCGCGCGTCAACTTCAGCGGCGCGCCGGCCTTTGGGCTCACCGTCAGCCACAACTCGCCCGCGGGCGGCTCCTGCGTGCCGTTGGTTTCCACCGCGACCGTAAACCCGCGCCCGCGCAGCGCCGCGACCAGAGCGGCATCGAGCTGCAGCAGCGGTTCGCCCCCGGTACAAACGACGAAGCGCCCCACAGCGTTTCGCGCAGACCAGGCTGCGGCAACGGCGGCGGCAAGCGTTTCCGGTGTTTCGAACTTCCCGCCGCCGACGCCGTCGGTACCGACGAACTCGGTGTCGCAGAAGCGGCACGTTGCGTCTGCGCGGTCCGGCTCGCGACCAGACCACAGGTTGCAGCCGGCGAAACGCAGGAACACGGCCGGCCGGCCGGTATTGGCGCCTTCGCCCTGCAGCGTGTAGAAGATTTCCTTGACCGAATAGGTCATGCCGGCAACTCTCGAAAAAGGGGGAGCATACTACGCTTGTTGGGCCCGCTCTTGGAGCGCGATTGCGCGGCGCGCGCATCTCGCGGCCAGCCGGGGCCGCCTTTCGTCCCGGGCCGTCGCTTAGACAACTGGGTTATCGCCGGCGCGAGAGCGCAGCCGTCACCTCGGCGAGCGTCGGCGATTTGGCGGCATCCTTGAAACCTTCCAGCCTGCGGTAGATGTCCGCCGCGGCCAGATGGAAACCCGCAGGCAGCCCTGCCGCCTCGAAGCTCGCCGCGATTTCCTCCATTTCGGCAATCCAGCGCCAGGCCTTGCGCGCGCTCAGGGTGACGGTTTCGGAGCGCTTCGGTATGTCGGGCAGCGAGATCTTCCATTCCGCTAGCAGTGCCGCATCGACGCCTTCCTGCTCGGCCAGCGCGCGTATGCCGGCGAGCAAGGCGGTCGCGCCCTTGTTCCAGGCGGCGTAGCAGACCTTGAGCGCCGAGGCCGCGCCCACCGGCCCCTGCAGCACGATCGCCTGCATGATGCAGCCCTCGAACAGCGGTGCGATCTCCCCGGCGCGACTGCCGCAGAGATAGAGCCGGACGCTGGCGCCCGAAATCGGCGGCGGGCCGATGATGCCGGCATCGACGTAGCTCGCGCCCGCCGCGGCGACGACGCGCCCCACCGCGCGCGTCGTCTCGGTCGAGACCGCGTTGGCGTCGATGTAGACGCCGCCAAAACCGCAGGCGGCAACCGCGCGCGCCAGTTCCATCGCCGCGTGCGGAGGACAGACGCAGAACACGATCTCGGCTGCCTGCGCGGCGCGTGCAAGCGTTTCGACCTCCTCGAGGCCGGCGTCCTGGGCGCGCTTGCGCGTCGAGGCACTGCGGCCGGCCGAGACCCACAGGACGCGATGCCCGCGCGCGATGAGGCCAGCGCCGATGGCGGCACCCATCTCGCCCGGATGCAGCAGGGCTATGGTCTTGTTCGTTGTTGTCTCGTTCATCGTCTCAGTTCCTCGAATGGCTCAGCGCGGCGCGCTCCCTGTCTCGCCCAGATCCCAGAATATGCCGGCCATGATCGCGAGCGCCTCCCGCGCCACCGACGCGAGCAGGTGTTCGTTCGGCGCGTGCTGCGAACATGCGGCGTAGGAATGCGGAATCCATACCGTCGGCAGGCCGAGCACATCGGCGAACACGTCGTTCGGCAAAGACCCGCCGAGGTTGGGCAGGATCGCAGGCGCAGCGCCCACCGTGCGCTCGATCGAGGCGGCGGTCCATTTCACCCAGGGATGGTCCGGATCGAGCCGCGTCGCCGCAAAAAAACCGTCGCGCGCGGCCGCCAGCCGTACCATGGCATAGCCGTTGCGATCCAGATGCCGGCGCAGCGCCGGCAGGATGTCGGCCGGGTCCACACCAACCACATAGCGCAGCTGGCAGTGCGCGGCCGCGCGCGGCGGGATCGCGTTGACCGGCTTGTCCGGGTTGCCGGTGACAAAGGCGAGCACCTCGAAGCTGCACCAGCCGAACACCCGCTCCGCCGGCGTGAGCCCCGGCTCGCCCCAGTCCGCGTCTAGGCTCGGTCCGTCCTCGCCGCTTTCGATGACGAGGCCGGCGAGCGCCGCGCGCACCGAGGGCGTGAGCGAATCCGGCCGCCACTCGGGGATGCGGATTGCGCCCTTGGCGTCGGTGATCGACGCGATCGCGTGCGCAAGCACAATGCCCGGATTTCTGAGCAGCCCGCCCCAGTTGCCGGAATGATGCCCCCCTGCGCGCAGGTCCACGCTCAAGTCGAAGTTGAGCGCGCCGCGCGTGCCGAGGTAGATCGTCGGGCGCGCCGGCTGCAGCCGCGGCCCGTCCGATGCGATGAGCACGTCGGCGGCGAGGCGCTGCTTGTTTTGTTCGCACAGCTGCCTCAGCCCCTTTGATCCGGTTTCCTCGCCTGTCTCGAGCAGCAATTTGATGTTGAACCCGAGGCGCCCGCGTGTCTTCAGCACCGCATCGAGCGCGCCCAGGTTGATGCTGTGCTGGCCCTTGTTGTCGGCGCTGCCGCGGCCGTAGAACCGGTCGCCTTCGCGTGTGAGCACCCAGGGATTGAGTCCCGCGCGCCACTCCCCCTCCTGGCCGCGGATCACGTCGCCGTGGCCGTAGCTGAGCACCGTCGGCAACGCCGCGCCCTCGATGCGCTCGGCGACCAGGAACGGTCCGCCCTGGTCCGCGGGGTTCGCGAGCAGCGTGCAGCGCAAGCCCTGGCGCTCAAGGCTCGGCCGCATCTCGTCCTCCAGGTAGGCGAGGAGTTCGGCGCGCCGCGCCGGGTTCTGGCTCTCGGTCGGGATCGCGACTCGGCGGGCGAGGTCCGCAGCGAAGCCGCCGCCATCGAAGTAGCGCTCGCTCTCCAGGATCGCTTCGGCTCGGCTCACTTGACGTCTCCTCAGGGCGAAATGCCCAAATCGGCCCTCGGGCGCGGCAAGGTCGCGCACGCCGCCGCCGGGCAGATTGATGGCGAGCCCCAGCGCGAACTATGAATGCACATGAACGACACGATAGCGCCAACCACACCGCGATGCACTATTGCCGTACCCCCAGCGAGATCGCGATTTTTTCGTAGAGTTCGTACTGCTCGCGCATGAACTGCTCGGTCTCCGCCGGCGAGCGGATCGCGGGAATGCCGGCGAGCTTGACGTTGCCCGCGAGCCAGTCGGGGTCGAACGCGAGCTTCTGCATCACATCGGCCCAGCGCTCGGTCACCTCCTTCGGCAAGCCGGGCGGGCCGATGAGCGCGGTCCAGCCGGTAATCTTCTCCATCTCCGGCCAGCCGAGTTCGCGCGCAGTCGGCACATCGGGCAGATCCTTCAGCCGCTCCGGCGTGGTCACCATCAGCGCGCGAAACACTCCGGCTTTGATGTGGGGGTAGATCGTGGTCAGATTGTTGCATGCGAACTGCACCTGACCGCCCAGGAGCGATGTCGTCACCTCGCCGCCGCCCTTGTAGTGGATGCCCACTGCGGCGTCCTTCGGCAGCCCGACGACCGAGAACAGATATTGCACGCCGAGGTTCTGCACCGTGCCGATGCCCGAGGTCGAGAAATTCAGCTTTCCCGGCTGCTTGCGCATGGCGTCGATCAGATCGCCCATCGTTCTCCACGGCGCGTCGCGCGGCACCACGCAGACGAACGGATTCAGTTCGAGCAGCGAGATCAGGGTGAAATCGTTCCATTTGTACGGCGTCTTCGAATCCATTGCCGGCAGGATCGCGTGCGAGGCGATGCGCGCCGCGAGCAGCGTGTAGCCATCCGCGGTCGCCGTGCGCGTGGCCATCGATCCGATCTGGCCCGAGGCGCCGACGCGGTTGACCACCACGATCGGCTGGTTGTTGAGGTATTTCTGCGCATGCTGCGCGAGGTTGCGCCCGGATAGATCCGAGTCGCCGCCCGCGGCGAAGGCCACGACGAGCGTGATCGGCTTGGACGGATATCCGGTCTGGGCGTGGACCGCGGCTGACGCGATTACCGCAGCGAGTGCGAAACCGATCAACTGCAGGTTGAGTCTGCGCATGGTTGTCTCCTCCTCTTAGGGACGGGAATTGCCCGCATAGGCTACGCGACCCACGCGTTGGCATCAACCCGGCACTAATTGCCGGGGGCGCGGCAATTGAGCGGCAAGTAGGCCGCGGGAATACTGGTCTTGTTTTCGCCCTTGATCGTCATCTTGCCGGGCCCTGCGGCGTTGCCGCAAACCCAGGCGACCGGCACGATCGGCGCATCGACCACCACGGCCGGGCGGATGCTGAGGATCTTGCCTTTGATGACCGCATTCGCGCTGTTGCCGAACGCAATATGAATCGCGCCATCCTGGACCGATAGCGAACTGATGAAATTGTTGACGATCTTGTCGGCTGGGGGCAAGCCGGCACTGGCGTTGTCGTGCGGAAACGCTTGCGCGATAGCCCAGGCAGCCGCAATCGGGGTCTTTGCGATGTCGGCCAACGGCACGGCATCGACAATCTGTTTCCTCACAATCTGGTCCAGATAACTCGGCATCGCGATCAGAGCCAAGATACAGATGATCGCGACGACTATCATCATTTCCACCAGGGTAAAGCCGTCGCGACCTGTTGCCATTAGTCAGCTCTGCTGCGCCATCGGTGAGGCCATCATAACCGTTGTTTCGCCAGCCGGGAAAGACGCAGAGGTGATCCGGGCAATTTCCGGCAGAAGCGATCGGGCCGATTGGCGCATGGCCGCCATCCGGGTCTGGTTACAAGAAGTTACATTTTTTTTGAGGAAAAGCGACTAGAATCGTTTGTGTAAGTATCGCTTTTGTGGCGAGGTTATGTTCGCTCTTGCTTCACACCTGCCGGATTCACGGAATGCCGATGCGTCGTTTGCACGCATTGACGGCTATTTTCGCGTGCTCGGTCTTGTGCCGGCCTTTTTAGTACTTCTCGCGCCGGCAACCGCCTGGGGCGACATATATAAGTGGACCGATGAGCGAGGCAATTTGGTGATCTCCAACGCGCAGCCCGTCAATGGCAGCGGGGTGAGCGGCGTGGAACTGTTAGCGACGGCGGCCAAACCTGCCACGCAATCGCCTGTCGCACCTTCGCAACAAACGGTTACCCCGACAGAGCAGGTGCTCGAGGCAAGAATCGAAAATCTCGAACGTCAACTCCAGGAACAGCAGTATGCGCAGCAGCCGCCGCTAGGGCCTCAATCATCCTACCCCGGGGACTACTATCCTGCGCCTGCTCCGCCGCCACCTGAGCCGAGCTACTACAGCAGCTACGACCAAGGATATTACCCGGGCTATTACCCGAGCTTTTACAATCCTTGGCCGCCCTCATATTCCTTTATCGTCGTCCCACCAAGAACATTTGTGCGTCGACCAGCATTCGTAAATCGGCCGCATTTCGTGAATCGGCCGCCGGTGTTTGCCGGTCGGTCTCCGGTGTTTGCCGGTCGGTCTCCGGTGTTTGCCGGTCGGTCTCCGGTGTTTACCGGTCGGCCGCCGGTGTTCGCGAGTCAATCACCGGCGTTCGCGAGCCGGCCGGCGTTGGGATTTTCTCACGGCGCCGCTTTCGGCGGCGGGTCGATGCATCGCGGAAGGCCATAGCGCGGATTGCGAAGATGCGATAGTCCGCCAAATAACGCAGTTCAGGACGCTCGGAACGCAACATCCGCATTGTTACGCGGCCAAGCGCTCTGGCGTGGCGAGAAGGTTCCGAGTACGGTCTCCAAGTGGCTCCGCGACCACGGCAGATCGCATCCGTTTTCGATTGAAATGGTTAGCGCACACGGATCGCGTTACCGTAGCAGAGGATCGCCGGCTTCCGACTCCAGGACCACATGGAATGACCCTGGTCTCTGCAACTCACGTTGACCAGCCCGTTCGCGCCCAGGCGGGCCGCCTCGGCCCGCAACGAGGCAATGCCCTCGGCGTCGCTCGAATCGCGCGGAAGCCAGAAGGCGGTGCGCCAAGAATCCACCCAAAGATAGCGCACGAGTTCATATTCGCCCTGCACGAGTTGCTCGGGTTCATACACCTTGACTTCGGCGGCCTGCCTTTCGACGCCACTCTGAAGGGCGCTGGCGCAGCCGGAGAGCACGCATACTGCGAACGCGACAAGCGCTGAAAAGCGTGAACTTCGGAGTTTCATCTTGATGTCCCCCGGGGGCAGGCGCGATGGCCGTAGCGGCAATTATAGTTCCGGAACTCGCCGAGTCACAGCCCCCCCGATACAACCAGGAGTGCGCCGAGCGCAGTTCGGGCGCGGGTCACGTCCTGGGCGTGGCGGCCGCCGGCGCAGCGGCTGGCGTGGAGTCCATCCAGAGGTCCATTTGCGCTCGAGCGTTTGGCGTTTCGACGGCAACGGCTGCCGGCGTTTCGGACTGCACGGCAATGCTCTGGTTGATTGACTCCGCGGTGGCGTCGAGTTCGTCTCTGGCCTGACTTACCGATTGCTCGATCGACTTTGCGGCATCGTAGAAAGTGGACTTGATGCGCTTGAACTCGTCCAGATCCACTTCGCTCCGAATGTCGGCTTTGAGCTGATTGACGTAGCGCTGCGCACGGCCGACCAGCGCCCCGACGGTGCGCGCGACCCCGGGCATGCGCTCAGGACCGATCACCACCAGCGCCACCATGGCAATGACAATCAGCTCGGAAAAACCGACGTCGAACATGGGCGAGCCCTACCTGGCTGCGGCACGCTCGGATCTTTCCGTGATGACGCCCTCGATGAGCTTGCCGTCAATGGCCTGTGCGGTGCTGGCGGCATTGGCGGGCTCATCGGCGGTGCCGTCCTTCATGCCTTCCTTGAACCCCCGCACTGCGCCACCCAAGTCACCGCCCATGTTGCGCAGCTTCTTGGTGCCGAATACGAGCATGACTATCGTGAGCACGATCAACCAGTGCCAAATACTGAATGAACCCATTGCTTACTCCTTTGAATGATTCACAACGACGCGCGTATTGACGCTGGTTTGCCGCGCCTTCCTTCCGCTGGTCAGTTCATGGCGCGTGCCATGGACTGGGATGAAACTCGGCAATTCTTGCGGCACGGGTGTTCAAGCGTCATTAGTCGGATCAGCACCGCAGATCAGGCGATGCCCTGCATGCCGCAAAGCTGCTCCCGATATGCGGGGTTGGTCCGTACATGCGGCGCAGACTAACGCGGGAAATCGTCGCGGAACATGGGTAGTTCCATGTAAATCGTCTCATATACACCCGTATTGTCTTGTACTGTACTGTTCTTGCGGTGCTCGGCAGCAGCCCGAACCGGCATGGCCGCCCAATGTGGTGCGGCGATGGTCTTTCCCATAACGCCTGCTTGGTAATCCGAAATCAAGCAGGACGGCGCTGAACATCAATGCCGATTTTGATTCTCGTTGACTTTGCGCCAAAATTCCGTCCACTTGCGTACCGCGGCCCACCACTCTTGATTGTTCATGGGGTTCTCCCAGTTACTGCCAGTACTCGAACCGCACAATGCTCCAGACGAGCAACAGTGCGACCATCGGGAACAAGCTGGCGCCGGACCTGGCAAAGTAGCTCACGGCATTGTCCACGACACCGAACACCAGCTCTACAGCGGCGGCGACGATACTCGAAGAAACTGCCCCCGAGTCGGTGCCGTCGACGCAAGCGATACTGGCGAAATTCATTTCGGTTTTCCCGATACGTTGTCGCGGTTTCAGCTCACCTTGGTACGCACTCTAATATTCCGGCCAACGCATTACAGCGGGGTATTACCCGCGTTCGCATGGTGCCTGTACCCCAATGGGCCTTGGGCTATATCAGAAGCTCGCCACGCCGCGCGATGCAAAGCGTTCTACGTTTTCCCTGCGTCCTCAGTTCGGCTTGGCTCCCGGCGAGTGTCAATCCGGTGCCCTCTGGCTGACTAAGGTGCTGCGCTTTGTCCCCAGCGCTGTCGGGGCATTCGGCCCTGCAACGGGGCGTTCGACCCTGCAATTGAATTGACCCGTTTTCTCCGCGCGTTTCACGCTAGATTAACCGTTAAAATTCATGAAGTTACTGATGCAGTCGTCACCGGAAATATCTACGGGAAAAACTGGCCAATCAGCCTTCAGCGATGGTACGACGCGGCGGGTTACTTGCTCTGGCTCAGCATGTACTCGACCGCGGCCTTGACGTCGGCATCGGATGCAGCCTTGCCTTTCGCTGGCATCATGCCCTTGCCTTTGATGACAGAAGCCGTCAGCGTATCGGCGCCCTGCTTGATCAGCGGCGCCCAAGCCTCCTTGTCTCCGGTCTTCGGCTTCATCGCCGCATGGCAGCCCTTGCATGAACTTTCGTATACCGCCTTGCCGTCGGCTGCCGCCACCTGCCCTGCGCTCAGCAGTGCCACAACAGTTCCAGCCACAATAAATACTCGTTTCATTTCATGTTCCTCTTCGTTGTTGACAAAACGCACCGACGGAAGCTCGGCTTAAGTTCGTGACGACATCAGAGCTTCCTCTGACTTGGGGAATCTGCAGGCGGACCTGGCGCGAAGGGAAGCGTCCCACCGCTTCCATGGCTTGTTCGGATCATCCCCAGGATATTGAGCTTCACGATTGTCTCCGTTCTCCACGCCGGTGCCGAATGGCAGCGGCGGCGCTACCTCCAATAACGCCCCGGAGCACGGACGAGAAGACAGCGTAGTTGTAACGCTTTGTGAGCTAGCGTGCGAAATCCGCCGATTACGCAACCGGAATCCCGTTGTCACTTCGGTGTTGATAACTGATATCGTTTGTATCCTGCAGCGCGTTGGCCGCCCGATAGTGCGAGCCGCACCAGGGATTTATAGGCAAGAGCAATGAGTGTCCACTATCTCGAGCACCTGTTCTGTCCACGCAGCGTCGCTGTGATCGGCGCCAGCGAGCGCATGGGCTCGCTCGGGCGCATCGCCTTCGACAACCTGCGCTCAGGCGGATATGCCGGCGAGCTGATCGCCGTCAATCCGAAGTACCGCAGCGTGGCCGGCTTGCCGTGCCACCCATCGATTGCGGCCATCGGACACAGGGTCGACCTGATTCTGGTGACGACCCCCGCCGCCACGGTCCCGGCTGTCATCGACCAGGCGGGCAGTGCCGGCACGCGAAGCGCAGTGGTGCTCTCGGCAGGTTTCGGCGAAATCGGCGCCGATGGCCGGTTGCTCGAGAAGGAAGTCCTCGCCGCGGCGCGCGCCCACGGCCTGCGCGTCATCGGGCCCAATTGCCTGGGCATCATGCGGCCGCTGATCGGGCTCAACGCGACCTTTGCGCGCCGCATGGCCTTGCCCGGATCGCTTGCGCTGGTTTCGCAGTCCGGCGCGGTTGCAGCAGCGCTGGTGGACGGGGCGCAAGCCTCGGATATCGGATTTTCGAGCGTGATCTCGATGGGCGCCGGGATCGATCTGGACATCGGCGAGATCCTGGACTACCTGACCCATGACGCGCAGACGCGCAGCATCCTGATCTACCTGGAGGGCCTGCGCAACGCGCGCCGGTTCATATCCGGGCTGCGCGCCGCAGCGCGCACCAAGCCGGTCATCGTGCTCAAGGCCGGGCGCCATCTCTCCGGGACCAAGGCTGCCATGAGCCACACCGGATCGCCTTCAGGCGACGATGACGCATTCGATGCCGTGCTGCGCCGATGCGGCGCGGTTCGCGTCAGGACCTACGCTGAACTGTTCTCCGCCGAGCAGCTGATCGGCGCCGGGCGGCTGCCGCGCGGCAATCGGCTCGCCGTCATCAGCAACGGCGGCGGACCGGGTGTCATGGCTGCCGATTACGCCGCCGAAGCGGGCGTGGAAATCGCGCAGTTGTCGGCGCAAACCCTCGCGGCGCTCGACGCATGCCTGCCGGCGCACTGGCCGCGCGGCAATCCAGTCGACCTTCTTGGCGACGCGACAGCATCGCGTCTTGCGCTGGCGCTCGCGCCCCTGCTCACCGACGAGGGCGTCGACGCGGTGTTGACCCTGTTCTCCCCACAGCAGATTCTGGCCTCTGAGGAAGCGGCGCGTACCATCATCGACTGCGGGCAGCGCTCTTCCAAACCCGTGCTCACCGGCTGGCTTGGCGA
>JADGRR010000386.1 GCA_017880745.1 Burkholderiales bacterium | reverse complement strand
GCGCTACGGCGAAGCGCTGGGCGCGGAAAGACTGGTCGACACGAACAACGTTTGCGCGACGGTGGGCGCGACCACGCCCTTCATCCGCGACTACGCTGCGCAGCACCCCGGCGGCATGGATGCGGTGTTCTCCGAATTCAGCCTCGATAGCGCCGAGGTGGTGAAGATTCCCAAGGTCAAGGCCTATACCTCGCACCTGCAGCAAGGCATAGATCCGGTACACGCCAAAGAGCAGGGCGTGTCCGCCGAACTGGTGCATATCTACCGCAAGGGCGAGGCCTTTGTCGGCGGCCTTGGGGTGCAGCTGCTGAATACCTGCACTCCGTACCAGGTCGGCAACGTCCCGGTGAAAGGCGAGCACTGCGCGTGGATGGAATCGTCGGCCGTCATCTACTGCAATTCGGTGCTCGGCGGACGCACCAATGCCGAGGGGCGCGAGAGCGCCGGCGCTGCGATGCTCACCGGCAAGATTCCCTATTGGGGATACCACCTGGACCAGAATCGTCTCGGCACCCACCTGATCGAAGTTGAAATCGAGGTCAAGGACACCGCGGACTGGGGGCTGCTCGGCTATTACGTCGGTGAAATGGTGCAGGAGCGCGTTCCCGTTCTCAACGGCATCAGCCAGGTGCCCAACCTCGCGCGCTTGAAACACTTCGGCGCGGCAGCTTCTTCCTCGGGCGGGGTCGAAATGTATCACGTGATCGGCGTGACACCGGAGGCCGGCAGCTTGAACGAAGCTTTCGGCAGGAACAAGCCGCAGGCAACACTCAAATACGGTCCGGCCGAACGAAAACTGGCCTACGAGCGCGTCAACTCGACGGCACGCGATTCGCACGTCGACTATGTCATGCTCGGCTGTCCGCATTACTCGATCGAGCAGATCTGGGAGGTGTGCCAGCTGCTCGAGGGCCAGCGCATCCACGCGGATACCAGCCTGTGGATATTTACGCCGAGCGCGATCAAGCAGGTCGCGGACCGCAACGGCTACACCAAGATCATCACCGATGCCGGCGGGCACCTGATGACCGATACCTGTTCGGCCTTCGGCCGGGTGATGCCCAAGGGCGCGAAGGTCGCCGCGGTGGACTCGGCCAAGCAGGCGCATTACCTGCCGGCCATCATGGGCGTGCAGGCCTGGTTCGGCACCACGGCCGACTGCGTTCAGGCGGCGATCACCGGGCGCTGGTCGGGCCGGCTCGTATGAAAAAGATCGTGCTGCGCGGAAGAAAAGTGGTCGGCGGCTGCGCCGAGGGCGAGGCGCTGGTCACCAAGGACAGGATTTCCGGCTGGGGCGGCATCGACCCGCGGACCGGGACCATCATCGAGACCAGGCACGAGCTGCGGGGCCAGAGCTTCAAGGGCAAGGTGCTGGTGTTTCCAGGTGCGAAGGGATCGTCCGGATGGTCGAGCCAGTTTCACGTTGCGCGCCTCGCGGGCGCGGCGCCGGCCGCGATGCTGTTCAACGAAATGACGACCAAGATCGCGCTCGGCGCGGTGGTGACGCACGCGCCTGCGCTGACCGACTTCGATCAGGATCCGCTCGAGCACATCGCCACCGGCGACTGGGTCCGTGTCGATGCGGACCAGGGCATCGTCGAGATCACCAAGAGACAGACATGACCAGGAAACTGCGCAGCAACTTCGAGCATGGCACTTCGCGCTGGGCGGTGCGCCGCTCGCAATGGAAGGCGCTCGGCCTCTCCGACGAGGATATGGAAAAGCCGAAGATCGCGGTCGTCAATACGTCTTCGGAACTGTCCTCCTGTTTCAGCCACCTGGACGGTGTGTCGGCGAAGATGAAGGAGGCAATCCGCGCCGCGGGCGGGCTGCCGTTCGAGGTGCGCACCGCGGCGCCGAGCGATTTCATCACCAGCGCCGGCCATCGCGGCGGCTACATCCTGCCGAGCCGCGATCTGATCGTCAACGACATCGAAGTGGCGGTCGAAGGGGCGCTGCTGGACGGCATGGTGTGCCTGGCCTCGTGCGACAAGACGACGCCGGGACAGATCATGGCGGCGGGCCGGCTCAACATCCCGTCGATCATGGTCATTTGCGGCTATCAGCGCAGCGGCGAGTATCAGGGCAAGCATGTCGACATCGAAGAAGTGTTCCTGCAGGCCGGGCACGTGGCCAGCGGCGGGATCACGATCCGGGACCTGACCGGAATGTCCGACAACGCCGTGCTCGGGCCGGGCGTGTGCGCCGGGATGGGCACGGCAAATTCCATGCACATCGTATGCGAGGCGCTGGGGATGGCGCTTCCCGGGAGCGCCCCGGTGCTGGCGAACAGCCCGCGGATGATGGAGTTCGTGCGCCTCGCGGGTGAAAGGATCGTGCAGATGGTGTGGGACGACTTGAAGCCCAGGGACATCCTGACGCGCGAATCCATTGCCAACGCCGTAATGACCATCATGAGCCTCTCCGGCTCGATCAATACCGTCAAACACCTGCAGGCGATCGCGCTGGAGGCCGAATGCGACGTCGACGTCTACGCCCTGTTCGAGCAGTACGCCGACAAAATTCCGCTGCTCGCCGCGATCCGCCCCAACGGCGAGCATCTGATCGAGGATCTGGAGGCCGCGGGCGGGGCGCGCGCGGTCATGAAACGGCTCGAGCGTTTCCTGTATCCGGATGCGATGACCGTGACCGGCAATCGGATCGGGGAGGTTCTGCAGAACGTGGTGGTGCAGGATGAACGGGTCATTCGCAGCGCCGACCGACCGCTGTCCATGCGGCCTTCTATCGTCGTCGTCAGAGGGTCGCTCGCGCCGGCGGGAGGGATCGTGAAACTCGGCATCGGCGACAAGCGCACGCTGCAGTTCTCGGGTGAAGCGAATATCTACCACTCGCGCGAAGCCGCGCTGGAGGGCTTGGCGCGAGGCGAGATCGGGCCCGGCCAGGTGGTCGTGCTCCGGGGCATGGGCCTCAAAGGCGGTCCGGGAATGGCCATGGCGTCGGCGCTGGTGTTCGCGCTCGACGGAGCGGGGCTCGCCGAACGGGTCGCGGTGGTGACCGACGGGCAGCTCTCGGGCCTGGTCAACCGCGGCCTGGTGGTAGGCGAGATCTCACCCGAAGCGGCGGAAGCGGGCGCGCCGCTGGGACTGGTCCAGAACGGCGACCGGATTTCGATCGACGTCGAGAAGCGGGTGGTCGATCTGGACGTGCCGCAGATGGATCTAGCCGCGCGGCGCGAGCGCCTGCAGCCGTTCGCATCGCCGGAAGAGAAGGGTTGGCTTTCGATTTACCAGCGCAGCGTGCAACCCCTGTCCAGGGGCGCGGTACTGCGGAAATGATTAAGGGGCTATTTCAGAATTACTGAAATGGCCCCTGATCCGGCGCCAAGGTCGATTGACGCTGAAACCGGCGCGGCTTACGGGGTCGGAGCTGCGGATTTGACCGCCGGCGCCGTGCTCGAAACCCGCCGGCTCATCCTGCAGCGTTTGGGCAAGAGCGAACGAATCAGACGGTGGCAGCGGGGGCTGTCGAAAACAGTCGCCCGGTCACTTCCACACCGATTCCGCGGTAACCGACAAAGCGGCAGGACGGGTCGAAGATCGGTTCCCCGCTGATCCGAAAATATTGGTGGGAGCCATCGGCATTGGCCCGGCTGAAGGGGAAATCAAGGAACGGACGCCTGGCCTTGATGTTCGCTTCGAGTTCAGCGCGCTCCGCCTCGTTCCAGCCCGAACCCTGAAGCAGTCTTGTTTCGTCCAGCGATGCGCCCAATCGTATTCCGAGCATATCGAGCATCGGGCCGGATGCCTTGGTGACCCGCTGGTGTTCGTCCGATTCCCAGTACCAGTCGGACGCCAATTCTGTCAGGGCGCGAAAGCGTGCTTCGCTTTCGCGCAGTTGG
>JADGRR010000385.1 GCA_017880745.1 Burkholderiales bacterium | reverse complement strand
TGGCGGCTCCAGCGTGATGCGGGGCATGGTCGAGCTAGGCGAGGAGATCTTCCACATGCCGGTGCGCCTGGGCACGCCGCGCTACTCAGGCGGGCTGGCGGATGTGGTGAAACACCCGCGCTACGCCACGGCGATCGGTCTGTTGCTCGAAGGGCAGTCGCAGACGCAGCGCGGAATCCAGGCGCTGCAGGGCGCATCGTTGAGGCAGGTGCTGTCGAGGATGAAGGAATGGTTCCAGCGCAATTTTTAGGGTCCGGGGTTTGCAAGCCGGGGGGCGAGCGCCGCGGTCGGCGTCTTGTCCAGTCCCCGGTTCGCACTCTCTGGCCGTGATTGGCGGTGAATTTGAAGTTCGTTTTTTAACTAAGACCCGGAAGGAGGCACCATGTTTGAAATCGTGGAAATACAGAACAACGGTACCGTGATCAAGGTGGTTGGCGTCGGCGGCGCCGGCGGCAACGCGGTCGACCACATGATCCGCAACGCCGTGCAGGGAGTGGAGTTCATTGCCATGAACACCGATGCCCAGGCGCTCGCGCACGGTCAGTCGAAGAACCAGATTCAGCTCGGCGCTTCCGGGTTGGGCGCGGGGGCCAAGCCGGAGGCCGGGCGCGCCGCCGCAATGGAGGCGCGCGAGCATATCGAGGAGGCGCTGCAGGGCGCGCACATGGTGTTCATCACCGCCGGCATGGGCGGCGGCACCGGCACCGGTGCGGCGCCCCTGGTGGCCGAGGTGGCGAAACAGATGGGCATCCTGACGGTGGCGGTGGTCACGAAACCGTTCTCGTTCGAGGGTATCAAGCGCATGCAGGCAGCCGAAGGCGGCATCGATGAACTGGCGCAGAACGTCGATTCGGTAATCGTGATCCTCAACGAGAAACTGGAAGAAGTGCTGGGCGGGGACGTGTCGATGGAAGAGGCGTTCGGCGCAGCGGACAACGTGCTGAAGAACGCGGTCGCCGGCATTTCGGAGATCATCAATATCCGCGGCCTGATCAACGTCGATTTTCAGGACGTGAAGACCGTCATGCATGAGCAGGGCATGGCGATGATGGGTTCGGCCTCCTCCTCCGGCATGGATCGGGCGCGCATCGCTGCCGAGCAGGCCGTGGCCTGCCCGCTGCTCGAGGGCGTCAACCTCTCCGGGGCGCGCGGCGTGCTGGTCAATATCACCGCCGCCAAATCCGGCCTCAAGCTGCGTGAAACCAAGGAGGTGATGGAGACGATACGCAGCTTCGCCGCCGACGACGCCACCGTGATCCTGGGCGCGGTCTACGATGAGAACATGGGCGATGAACTGCGGGTTACGGTGGTCGCGACCGGGCTGGGCCAGCCCGCGTCGATACGCCAGACCAAGCCGCAACTGGTGATGAAGAACGGCACCGACAACATGCCGGTGACGGGCGTCGACTACGCGGCGCTGGACTCGATGCCGGCGGTGATCCGCAAGAACCGCGCCTCGACCATCGAGGCGTTGCAGCAAAGCGGGGTGGACAAGTACGACATCCCGGCTTTCCTGCGCAAGCAGGCTGACTGAGTTCGGTCATCGGCGGGCCGGCCGCGCTCCGGGTCGTGCGGCCAGCCTCGCGTTTATGCATCGGCTAAACAAGGGGGCGCCCAGGGAGCGGGTGGATCGTTCCGTTCCCACCCTGTCCCTTGTAGGTGTCCCAAATCAGAGCAAGCTCTGATTGCGTCCGGGACTTGATCTGAGCTTCATTATGTTAAAATTCGCTTATTACAATCAAGCTTCAAGAATAAGACACTCATGTTGAAGCAGCGCACCTTGAAAACTGCTATTCGTGCCACCGGCGTCGGGCTGCATTCGGGCGAGAAGGTGGAGTTGACGCTGCGTCCGGCGCAGCCGAACACAGGCATCGTGTTCAGGCGCCTGGACCTGCCACAGCCGGCGGACGTGTGCGCCGACGCCTACAAGGTCGGCGACACGCGCCTGTGCAGCACGTTGGAAGACGGCAAAGTAAAGGTGGCGACGGTAGAGCACCTGATGTCGGCTTTCGCCGGACTGGGCGTGGACAATGCCTATGTCGACCTTACCGGGGCCGAGGTGCCCATCATGGACGGCAGCGCCTCGCCGTTCGTGTTCCTGCTGCAGTCGGCGGGCATTGTGGAGCAGTCGGTAGCCAAGCGCTTCATCCGCATCAAAAAAGCGGTGGAAGTCAGGGAAGGCGACAAATGGGCGCGCTTCGAGCCCTACGCCGGCTTCAAGCTGTCTTTTTCCATCGTTTTCAACCATCCGGTGTTCGACAAGTCCAGTCAGGATGTGGTGGTCGACTTCGCCGAGACTTCCTATGTCAAGGAGGTGGCGCGGGCGCGCACCTTCGGTTTCATGCAGGATGTGGAAAGCCTGCGCGCCAGCGGCTTGGCCATGGGCGGAAGTCTGGACAACGCTGTGGTAATGGACGAGTACCGTGTGCTGAACGCCGACGGCCTGCGCTACGCCGACGAATTCGTGAAGCATAAGATACTGGACGCAATCGGCGACCTGTATCTGCTGGGCCATCCCGTGATCGGCGCGTTTTCGGCTCATAAGTCCGGCCACGGCCTGAACAATGCGCTGCTGCGCGCCACGTTGGCACAGGCCGATGCCTGGGAGTATGTGAGTTTCGAGAACGCCGAGGACGCACCGGCCGGGCTCACCCGTTTTCTCGCCCAACCCGCCTGATCCGCGGCGCCTTCTAGTCTTTCTTTCGCGCGACCATTTCCGTAACGGCTTGTTTTAGTTCTGATTCCGGAAGACGCCTGGCCAGAGCTTCCAGACTTTCCGCCCCAGCCACGCTGAGCCTGGCCTGCTTTCGAATCTGGTCCGTCCGCGCTTCCTGGCGGGGTTGCACTTCAAGGCGAATTCCGGTAACCTGCACCCCGCGCTTGAAAAAACCGTTCACTAATCGTGGACTTAGCAACTTAAGCTTAGCTGCGATAGCGTTGTTTTCCACGAAAATAACGACAGTTTCGTGCTTATAATTGACGATCGACGACGATCGCAGTAACTGCTGCGGCACGAGTTCGCTGTAGATGCGCCGCAATTCGATGAGCCGCTCCGCCTGGGGCAGCAACGCCGCAATACCGGCGGCCGAGTCCAGGTAGGCGCGAAGATTCTTGGAATGCATGGAGTTATCTCTCGGAGGGGATCATGCATATTATTTTCGTATCGAACCGGCTGGCGAAGGCCAAATCGATATCGCTGAGTTTACACCACCTGTTGCTGGGGATGGCGCTACTGGCGGCCACCGTCGTGGTCCTTTCCAGTTCCATGTTCTATCTGGTAGTCCGCCACGCGGCGGAGGTCAAGCTGCCGCTGCTGCAGACGCTGCTGTTATCGGCGCAGGAACAGCAGACCCAGAATGCCAAGGATTTCATGCGCGAGAACCTGAACGCCATGGCGGTCAGGCTGGGTCAGATGCAGGCACAGCTGATACGCCTGGACGCGCTGGGCGAGCGCCTGTCGGCGCTCGCGGGCATCAAGCCGCAGGAATTTCGCATGAACGAACCGCCCGGCCGCGGCGGCGCGCTGCCCACCAGCATCCCGGCACAAGACCTGTCCATGAACGAGCTTACGTGGCAACTCGACGCACTTTCCCGGCATGTGGAGAGTCGCTACGACTATATGGGTATTCTCGAAAACCGGTTGTTCGATGCCAAGGTCAAGAAGAAGCTTTTGCCCACGGTGAAACCCGTGGATGTCGATTGGAATGCCTCCAGCTTTGGCTGGCGCATCGATCCGATTACCGGGCAGAACGCCATGCACGAGGGCGTCGATTTTCTGGTTGACACCGGCACACCCATCCACGCCGCGGCCGACGGCTTGGTCGTGGTCGCCGAATTCCATCCTCAATATGGCTATGTGGTCGATATCGACCACG
>JADGRR010000384.1 GCA_017880745.1 Burkholderiales bacterium | reverse complement strand
CGTTGCCGCCGAGGATCCTGGCGGTCTCGTCGGCGCTGAACCCGCCCTTCAGCATCGCCTCGGCGAGGCTGCCGTAGCTGGCGTAGTCCTGGATCGCGCCCGGGTTCGTCTGTTGGTCGGTGCCGACGCCGACGTGGTCCACGCCGACGACGTCGGCCATTTCCTTGATGCCCTGGACATAGCGCCCGACGCTCGGGAAGAAGTGCCACAAACCGACCACGCCGCCGGTGTCCGCGACCATGCGTGCGTGGTCCGGGCTGATCTGGCGGCCGGTGAGCGGCGTCGTGCCCTGCGCCTTCGAGCCTTGCAGCGCGGTATGCGACAGCAGCAGCGGCTTCGTCGCGACCTTCACTGCCTGCCGCACCAGCGGCTCGGTCGCGTGCGCCACGTCCACCAACACGCCGAGACGGTTCAGCTCCCGGATGACGCTCGCTCCGAACTCCGCCATGCCATTGTGCGTGACGGGGCCAGTCTGGAAATCGCCGATGTCGTTCGGGATGTAGTGCACGAGCTGCACCACCCGCACGCCGCGCCGGTAGGCCTCCTCGAGGCGCTCGAGCTTGCCTTCGAGGAAATCGCAGCCCTCGATGTCCTGGATGAGCGCGGGCTCGCCCTTCGCCTTGGCGTCCTTCAATTCGGCGAGCGTGGTCACGCGCCGCATGCCGTGGCCGCTGGCGAAGCGATCCATCCAGTCGAGGCGCCCGAGGTGCGCCGTGTACAGGTCTCCCGGCGCGGGGGTGCGCACCATGCCGAGCACGCCCGCCGCGTTGCGCCCGAGCACCGGGCCGTCAGGCACGTGCGCGAGGCACACCGCGCTGAGATTGCCTTCGCGCATGCCGGTCGCGAGGCTGTCATCCATCTTGGACCCGAACACCAGGCCGCGCGCGTGGCTGTGGGCGTCGACGGTGATCGTCTTCCGCAACACCGCCTTCGCCGCGGAAGAGAGCTCCGCCGCCGGCGCGCGTTTTACCGGAAGCATCGCTCCGGCGGAGGCCGTCAGTGCCATGGTCAGCCACTGCCGACGGGTCAAGTTCATGCCGCACATGCACATGGAGTTCTCCTCAAAGATCGACGTCCGGTTTCGTGCGAGATTCCTCAGGGGCGCCGGCAACGACGCGAGCCATTTCGCGTTGCCGCAAAGGAGTGCCCTGAGGGCCAGATCCCGCTTGTATCTGCTAGCCGGCGGTGGCGGCAAGCCGCAAACCCTTGTCCCTGCAGGTTCTCCGGCCGCTCACGAGCGCGCCGATGCAGCGCGCCGCCTGATGCGGCAGCGAAAACCATTTAGGGTCCGGCGGAAGCAGGGTTGCGCTGATGGAAAACCCGGTCCAGGAACTTCACCACAATTCCCGCGAGTTCGTCTTCCTTCCCTTCGAAAAAATGCTGGGCGCCGGGCACGATTACCTGTTCCGAGTCCTTGACTTTCATGATCTGCCGCCTGCGCTCGTCGGCGCCGAGGCGTGCGATTTCCCAATCCTTGCTGCCGAATACGTCCAGCACCGGAATCCGGATGCGGAACATCTCCTCCAGGCCGTTGATGATGCCGATGAACACCCATGCTCCCACGGTGCGATCCTCGGTTGCGATCAGATACTGATTGGCCATGGTCGCTCCCAGACTGTGGGAGACGATTGCGATGTTGCGGTATCCACGTGATTTGAGAAAGTCCGCCGCCAGCTGAAATCGCTCGCGCGCATCGGGATAGAGCGGAATGTAATCGCCGAGTTTACCGCTGCCGCCGAGCACCGGAAGCTGGATCGAGAGCGTGGTGTAGCCCGCATCGGCGAGCTTGGTGCGCAGGCTCCCGTACAGCTCGAAATCAGGGCCCCAGCCACGGCCGTGGGCAATGATGGCGGCGCCGCGCGCAGGCTTTGCCTCGGTGTAGAGCGCGAGAAACCGGTGGCCGTTCTTCTGTTGCAGCCACTCGGCTTTCCCGACCAGGAGCGTGGGCAGCGTCTGGTCGGCCCAGCGCTGCTCGCGCTCGTAGTCCTGTGCCGCCGCCGGCACAAAGAGGATCATGAGCACGACCGCGACGATCGTGCGCATGAACAAGGGACCCGACGGCGTGTCCGCTAAGCGAGGCGCAGCGGCAATTTGCGCAGCCGTTTGCCGGTGGCCGCAAACACGGCGTTGGCCACCGCGGGGTAGATCAGCGCGGTCGCCGGCTCGCCGATGCCACTCGGCTTTTCGTTGCTGTCGACCAGGTGCATTTCGATCACCGGCGACTCGGACATGCGCACTACGGGGTAGTCATGGAAGTTGGTCTGCTGCACCCTGCCGTCTTTCAGCGTGATCTCGCCGAACAATGCAGCCGACATGCCGTAGATGATGCTGCCTTCGAGCTGCTGTTTGACGATATTGGGATTGACCATTTTCCCCAGATCCACGGCGACCACCACGCGGTGCACGCGGATCCGGTCGCCGGTCACCGATATTTCGGCGACTTGCGCCATGGAGGTGCCGTATCCTTCCATCAAGGCGATGCCTCTGCTGCGGCCTGGCGGCAACGGCTTGCCCCACCCGGACTTCTCGGCGGCAAGCTCGAGCACGTGCTGCAGGCGTGGTTGCTTGTCGAGCAGCGCGCGGCGGAACTCGTAGGGATCTTTGCCCGCGGCGGCCGCCATTTCGTCGATGAAGGATTCGTTGGCGAAGGAATTGAGCGCGTGCGACACCGAACGCATGTACCCGACGCGCAAGCCGGTGTCGTGGATGACCACGTCGGCAAACTGGTTCGGGATATCGTAAGGCACGGCCGCTGCCTCGGTCATGAGCGGATCGACGCCGTCCTTGATGAATACCGGGAACAGGCGCGCAGTCACCGAGGGCGAAGTCAGGTGGAACTTCAACACCGTTGGATTGCCTTGCGCGTCCAGCGCTCCCGCCAACTGGTGATAGCTGGTTGGACGGTAGAAATCGTGCGTCATGTCGTCTTCCCGCGTCCACAGGAGCTTGACCGGGCCGCCTATCGCCTTGGAGATTTCGATTGCCTGCGCGATGAAATCGACGTCGATGCGCCGCCCGAATCCTCCGCCAAGGAAGGTGGTGCGCAAGGTGATCTGATCCGGCTTCAAACCGGTCAATGCAACCGCCGTGCCCTCCGCGGCCTGCTGGAACTGGGTCGGGCCGACGAGCAGGCACGAATCCTTGCGCACGTCTGCGGTAAAGTTCATCGGCTCCATCGGAGCGTGCGACAGAAACGGCAGTTCGTAGACGGCTTCGACGGTTTTTGCGGCGGCCTTCATGCCGTCGTCGACATTGCCCAGCTTCTTGATCGGCGCGCCGGGTTTGGCCGAAGCTGCCTTGAGCGCGCTGGCGACGCTTTCCGTGCTGAGTGCCTTGCCCGCGCCTTCGTCCCATTTGATGTCCAGGGTATCGCGCGCGGTCTTCGCCTGCCACCAGGTATCCGCCACCACCGCAACGCCGTCGCTGATCTGCACCACGTGCTTCACCCCGGGCATCGACTTGGCCTTGCTCGCATCGAAGCCCGTCACCTTGCCGCCGATCACCGGGCACTGCGCCAGTGAGGCGTAGAGCATGCCGGGAAGCTTGACGTCGATGCCGAATCCAGCGGTGCCGTTCACCTTGGACGCCGTGTCGAGCCGTTTCAGCGCTTTGCCGACATACCTGGAATCCTTGTGCTCCTTGAGTTTGACGTCCTTCGGCACCGGCAATTTGGATGCGGCGTCGGCAAGCTGGCCGTAGGTGGCTTTCTTGCCTTTCGGTCCGTGGACCGAACCGTTTTGCGCGTGGCAGTCCGCGGCATCCACATTCCACTTCTGCGCCGCGGCCTCAACCAGCATGGTGCGCGCCTGCGCTCCCGCGGTACGCAGCTTGTCGTACGCTTCGGCAACCGATGTCGAGCCGCCCGTAATCTGTCCGCCTATCATCGCATTGATATAGACCTC
>JADGRR010000383.1 GCA_017880745.1 Burkholderiales bacterium | reverse complement strand
CGCTCTGCGTCTATTCATTCGACCACCGCGGGACGCCGGAAAAGCCCGGCCTTGTGCTCGGCCTCGACCGCGGCGGGGCCTGCCGTGGCGTTGCCTTCCGGGTCGCCGCAGCGCAGCGCAACCATACCATCGACTATTTGCGCAGCCGCGAGCAGACCACCAGCGTCTATCACGAAGTCATGCGCTCGGTCTGGCTTGAAAACGAAGCCCGGCAACGGGTCAGCGCGCTCGCTTATGTGGTCGACCGCGGTCACGTGCAATATGCCGGCCGGCTCTCCCTGGCCGAACAGCTGCGCTACGTACAGCAGGGCCATGGTCGTTCCGGAAACAATCGCGACTACGTGCTGGCAACCGTAAAGTCGATCGAAAAGCAGGGCTTTCGCGACGAGCAATTGCATCAGCTGGCGTTGATGCTGCACAGCGATACGCCGCTGCATGGCGAGCGGTCTTCTTCCGGTTGAAACACATTCGGTCAGCACATTTGATCTGTCTCAAAATGCTTAATGATAGTCTGTGATCTTCTTATGCATTTCATGCACCACGGCCACGGGCACAAGCATAACGGCGAAGCCGATCAACGTAACAATCGAAGCTAGCCAAGGAACCACAAATGCATTTCGTCGTCTCCGCCACCTACGGCCCAACCGATCCGACCCGAGCTATGTTGCCATTCATCTTCGCCGCATCAGCAGTGCAAAGCGGCGATCAAGTGACGCTGATGTTGTTCGCTGATTCGGTACTCATGGCGGTCGAGGGCGTCGGTGCCAAGCTGGTACCGGTCGGCCCGCCCAACAGATATGAAGAGATTGCTGGCGATCCCAACGTCACGCTGACGGCCTGCAAGCCTTGTATGGAAGCGCGTGGTTTAAGCGGGGCAGTTCTCGACAAACGAATTAAACTTGCCGGTATGAACGAATTTCATGCCGCAGCAAAGCAACCGGACGCGCGAGTGGTGAACTTCTAGCCAAAGAGAGGGCGATACGAAGTCGCCATTGGCACGAATGCGAAGTGCCGACCGCATCGCGCAATGTCCGAGTTCGGAGGCGAAACGGACGACATTAACTCGGGGTGAGTATATTCGCATTTTGACCCATTTCGGAAATCAGCACAGCCGCCCCGAAATGGCGCCCGATGCGGCCAGGCTCCTACCGGAACCGGCCGCGTCGAGTGTTATGGATCAGGTCTCGCCGCCAGCGAAGATGTCCTTCTTGATGACCGCGTGAACGCCCCAATTACCGTCAACCACCTGCGTGATACCGAAGTCAACGCCAATCGTGATTAGGGAGATGGCCTCATCTTCGGTCAGCTTTTTTGTCGTCATCAGAAATCTGCGCATCTTGCGGAACGCATCGCGCAAGGCGAGGTCAACCGACGATTTCGAGTAGATATCAGACTGTGCCTTGTCGCCAAGTTCGCCGAGATAATTTGCGAAACTGAAGCCGTGTACCAGCCACTCGTCCTTGGTTTCCAGCATCGGATAATCGAGGGACTCAAGAGCCGTACCAACCAGGTCGGCTTTCTTATGCAGGATAATCTGGAAGGTGCCGTTCAGCGAGCATTCGATTGCCGTACCGCACAGCTCGGAATCTCCCTGCGAAGCATGCGAGTCACCCACCGACAACAGGCCGCCTTCGACCGCAACAGGATAGTACATCGTGGCGCCCTTACCGATTCGCCAATTGTCGATGTTGCCACCGGTATAACTCGGCGGAATCGAGTCGACGATATCGGCTTCCTTCGGCGCCAGTCCGATGACGCCGAAATGCGGACGTATCGGCATGCGCACGTTCTTCAGGATGCCGTGGTTCTCCTTGATCGTGGAGTGGTCGACGGGAACACCTGGGTAGTCGATGGTTTTGTGCACTACGCCGGAAGGGTCGGTCTGCGGTGTCCATCTGAAATTGTACACGGCTTTCGCCCAGTTGCGTTCGCCGGTAGCGTCGACCTCGTAGATCGTGACTACTTCGCGTGGCTTGGGCTCGGTGAGCAGGTCCTTATAGTGGAAGCCCCACCAAGCGGCAGCGTTGCTGCCGAAAGCCTTTCCGGGATAATTCGGATTGGCGGTAGGCCGGAATGCGACGTCGATAATGCGTAACTCGATCACGTCGCCCTCCTGGGCGCCGCGCACATAGACCGGTCCGGTGCAGATGTGCACGCCAAGGCCCTCGCCGGCGCCACGCCCGAACAACGAAGCATCCATCGGTCCCGCGCCGCGCCGGTTTACGCCCTTCTTTTCCTTGGTCCACAGGAACACGCTCTCGGCGCCGGGATCGCCCTTCACCATGCGCTCGGCATCGTCATTGGCGTGGTGGGTCAATGCCTCAATGGTGATGAAATCGCCGGAGTCGATCTCGACCTGCGGTTTCAGCTGCTTGCTGAAATAGCCCCAATGCACTGTATCGGCATTCGCGGGCAGATGGTGATATGACCGCTTGGCGGGTTGGTTCTTCTCTGCGGCAGCCGCCATCTGCGGCGTCACCAGAGAAATGCCGCCCGCGGTCATCGCCGCCGCGCCCCCGGCCGCTGCGAAGCTGGATTTCAAGAACGACCGCCGTTCCCGGTCGAGGGTTTCCTTGAACTTGTGGTGGTGCAATTCAAAGTCCGGACAATTTTTGTCGTCACCTGCGCACATTTTATTTATCTCTCTCCCTGAAGTTTACAGACATAGAGGGACACGAAGCTGCCGTCGGTTGACAGTTTTCAGCAATGAGCAGGGACGTACAATACTTTGATACGCGACTTTGTCATGTTGCGGCGCGATGCAAAAAATGTCTGCTTATAGGGGCGGACCGGACTGTCTCGGGAGAGGGTCAAAAAAGCGCTTTTGACCCAGACTGCGTTGTTTGGACCGTCACTCCACCACATGGGTCTTCCGGAACGAGACGATGCGCGCGTGCAAGGGCGCCTTGCCGGGCGTCACCTTCATTTCGACCTTGTAGTCCACCTCGGTCTGTTTCTTGACGACAAACATGATGACCGGAAAGCGCAGCGTGCCGTCATTGCCGAGCGTGCTCTCGCCAATCGAAAGCATGTAGTCCCTGGGGTCGCGACCGATCCGGCTGAGCCGCGCGCGCGCCGCGGGCTCCACAATCTTGGTCAGGTCAATGTTTCCGGCAAGCGCGCCGTCGGGGCCGATGCGGTACAGCGTGAACTCTCCGGTGCCGTACCGTACGTCGAGTTTGCGAATGACCATTCGGCTGTCCGGCGACCAGATCGCGAACTCCTCCCGCCGGTTAGCGGCTACCCCGGGGTTGCGAAAATAATCGGTGTCGGTTTTCGCCAGCACAGCACCGTCGGCGAGGCGAATGAGGAGCAATTCGAGGTCAGCGTCGTCCTCGATCACGTCGCCAGGGTCCTTGTCAGGATCGCGCCAGGCCAGCGCGAATTTCTTGTCCGGCGACACGGTATCGCGGACGACCCGCGCAGCGCCTTTACCGGAGCCGCACAGCGGCGTCTCCCGCGCGTCGCGCTTGCAGGGGCCGAGCTCCGCCATGGCGGGCAAGGCGGCGCCAGCGAACAGGCCGGCGATCGCAAGGGCAGGAACTCTTGCTCGCATGGTTCATCACGCCCAAGTGCCGAGCCGAAACAACCTGTCGTCGGCTAGACCGACCACTGACAGGTTTGGACGTTAAGCGGGGACGCGACCTGTGCCAATCCGGAAATTTCGCCGAACGTTCTTGCCGACGCCGACAAAGGACCCGAATTGCTGCGTTGCATGAGTCTGGAATTGGCACATAGCGCCAGTTATTCAGCGCAGCGCCATACCTGGAGTTGGCGGTAGACCGGAAGTGGGCGGCACCAGCGGAAAATGTGTTGGACGTCATTGCGTTGCCATCACAAAGAGCGTCACTTTGCGCCAGACTGGGCAAAATCTGCCTTGGCCCTTAGCTGGCCTTCGCTCAGAA
>JADGRR010000031.1 GCA_017880745.1 Burkholderiales bacterium | reverse complement strand
GGCTGGGAGGACGCGGTTTATGTGCGCCAGCGAACGGAACCCCTCGCGGATATGGCGTAATTTTGCACTGCAACTCCGGGTGGCCGCAAATCTGTCCAGATGAGCGGTTTTCGTCAAACAATTGAAAGGAAATTTCATGAAGTATTCGATAATGTTTTCAGCGGTACTGATGGCGCTGACGTTGAGCGCGTGCGACAGACCGACCGTCGTGACTCAACCCGCGGTGGTTACAGTTCCAGTCCCCGGCCCCGCCGGCGCGACAGGCGCCACAGGATCGACCGGATCGACCGGATCAACCGGATCGACCGGATCAACCGGATCGACCGGATCCGCTGGGGATACCGGAGCGACCGGATCCACGGGGAATACCGGCGCAACCGGATCCACGGGGGATACCGGCGCTCAAGGTCAGCGCGGCAAAACCGGTGGCGACACGGTGGTAATCGTTCCGGCTTCGCCTCCCGCGCGCTGAGTTTCCCCTAGCATGGGGTCGGACGCACACAGCGGCGGTGCAATCCTCGCACTTGCCGCCAGTGGTGCGGCGCCGTCCTTCGCTGCAGGCGGACAATGGTAATTCGCGTGCGCAAGCTCGCTGCGGTGACGGCGTTTTGCCTGCTCGCCGCGGCAGGTTGCGCGACTCTGCCTGACACCGATGCGCTCATTGCGCGGCACACTGCGCAAGCAGCCAGATTCGAAAACGCGCGCGGCCCGCTTTCCGCGCAGAAAAACGCCGCCATTCTCGCGCGGCTCAAGCGCAAATCCGGCGACATCGATATCCTGGAAAAGCAGATTGCGCTGGAACAGGCAATCGTCGGCAGTCCGCTCATACTGGGAAACAAAGTCACCCTGTTGCAGGACGGAGCGGCTACCTACGCGGCAATGTTTGCCGCAATCCGCAAGGCCCAAGACCATATCAATCTGGAATCCTATATCATTGAAGACGATGATATAGGGCGGCAGTTCGCGGATTTGTTGTCGGAGCAGCAGGGCCGGGGAGTTCAGGTCAACGTAATCTATGACAGCGTCGGCGCATTCAATACGCCGAAGGCCTTCTTCAAGCGGTTGACGGAAGCCGGGATCGAGGTGCTCGAATTCAATCCGGTCAATCCGCTCGCGGCGAAGACGCCATGGCTGATCAATAACCGCGATCATCGAAAATTGCTTGTCGTCGACGGACAGACCGCATTCATCGGTGGGATCAATATCAGCAGCGTCTATTCTTCGGGATCGATCGCCAGGCGGACCGTGAAAACAGCGGGGGACACTGCTGCATGGCGCGATACCGACCTTCAAATCGAAGGCCCGGTGGTCGGCGAGTTGCAGAAGTTGTTTCTGCAAACGTGGGAAAAGCAGCGCGGCAAGCCGCTTGCGCCGAAAGCATATTTTCCCGAACTGAAGGCCCAGGGTAAAGACATAGTGCGCGCCATCGGCAGCACGCCCGACGATCCCTACAGCCTGATGTACCTGACACTGATATCCGCGATCGGCAATGCCGAAAGGCAGGTATATCTCACCCATGCGTACTTCGTTCCCGATCCCCAGTTGCTGGATGCTCTGACCGACGCCGCCGGGCGCGGTGTCGACGTGAAACTCATACTGCCGAGTCATTCCGACTCCGCGGTCGTATTTCACGCCGGGCGCTCGCACTATTCCACCCTGCTGAAAGCCGGCGTCAAGATCTACGAGCGTCGCGGGCCGCTGCTGCATTCCAAAACCGCAATCATCGATGGCGTCTGGTCCACCGTGGGGTCGACCAACCTGGATTGGCGCAGCTTTCTCGACAACGACGAGATCAACGCGGTGATCCTCGGGCCCGAATTCGCCCAGCAAATGCAGGCCATGTTTGCCAGTGACCTCGAAGCGTCGGAGGCAATCGATCTGGAAGGCTGGGAACACCGCCCGCTTTCCTTCCGCTTCAAGGAATGGATGGCACGGGTGTGGGGGCGGTTGCTCTAGCCGGGCCCCGCCGGTACACGTTCCGCAGGTCCGCTATTTGCGCCCGACGGCGACGAGCAGGAACACGCCGATTGCGATCGCTCCGGCGCTGACTATCAGCGGCACGTTTACATGTTCCTTCTCCTCGACCTTGAGTTCTATCGGGCCGAGCTTCATGCCGGTGGTTTCCTTGGTGTAACTGAAGCCGCCATACACCAAGCCAAGGGCTCCCGCCGCGATCAGGATGATTCCTATGAGTTTTGTGGGATTCATTTGCGCTTATCTCCGAAACAGTGTGAAACAGCAAGAAACCCGCTGCAACATGCGGTTTCTTTGCAACGGACTGGTACAGGGGAGTATGCGGGAACGCATCCCGTCATTTTGCAACCGACTCCAAATCGAAACAACTACATTGTTGTTCATTTTTCCATGCGCGCGCTGCGCGCCGCCCCGGCGCAGAACGCCGAAAGGTCTTCGAGTACGGTCTGTACCGCACGGTTGGCCGCCACCACCCCTCCATAGGGGTCGTCGCTGGCGGACGGAACGGCAGCGTCGAACTCGCGCTGCGCAATCACGCGGCGCGTCTTGTCGTCAACCAGGTAGGCGCGGAGCGTGAAACGCACGCGGCTTGGCTGGGTTTGGAACTCGTGTTGCAGCCGAATGATCTCGGTATCGAGCCGCAAGTCGCCGGCCGCGGCGCTCGGCGTCAGCACGACGGCGCGGAATGCCCCGGTGTTCTCCACTGCGGCGACAAGCAGCGGCGCGAGCATGCGCGCTGGCGGGTCCACCCATTCGCTGTGCGCGAAGTATTCGAGTTTGTGATTCTCGCGCACGTAGATGATGCGCGGGCTGTCAAAGCCGGCGGCTGCGTACGGAGGATTGATTATCAATGTCGGTGCAGTGGCCGGTGCAGTGGCCCTTGCTGCGGCCGGTGCTGCCGCCGACACTGCGCCCCGCGCGCTGTCAAGCGAGTAGAACGCCGGCGGCGGCGTTGCCGCGGTGCGCAGTGCGCTGCAGGCGCCGAGCGCGATGAGACACAGAGCCGCAGCGAGGGGGCGGACGAAGTGAGCGACAGAAATTTGGTTCATGGCTTCGATGGTCCCGTTCCTGGTTCTCCCGGCCCTTCCGGAACCGGTTTACGGCCGAAGAGAAAGCCGCGTGGGTCACGCCGGGTCTGCTCGCTCAGACGGTGCAGCGAATTCGCCAGAACGCTCAGTTCGGAGAGCAGGCGTTCCAGTTCGGGCAGTGTTTCCGCAGTGAATCGTTTTACGTCGGCACCGACCGAGTTGACCGTCTTTCCGGCGCTGGCGCTGGTCCCGGCGACCTCGTTCCCCATTTTCTCGATTGCGTCGGCGCCGTGTCCGATGCGATCGATCACTGGTCCGACCTGCGCCGTGGCACGCGATGCGTTTTCGAACGTGCGGGCGGCATTGGCTATGCCCGCGTCGAGCGTGGCCTTGCGCGCAGCGATCGTGTGCGCCACGCTGGCGATGTCGGCGAGTGCGCCTTTGAACGCCGCCCGGTTCTCGTCGCTGAGAATGGCATTGATGTTGTTCGATGTGCTGTCCAGTTTTGCCAGTACGTTCGTGAGCACATTCTCCAGTCGCGCGCTGAGCGAGGCCTTGGTGCGGATTACGGGATACGGGCTTCCCGGCGTCGCGCGCAGCGGCGGCGCATCGCGGGCGCCTCCGCTGAGTTCGACATAGGCGATGCCTGTCAGACCCTGTGTTTTCAGAACCGCCACGGTGTCCTCCTTGATCGGCGTGCCACGCTCGATGGCGAAGAGCAGGTTCACGCGTTCCGGGTTGCCTGGGTCGAGCCGGATATCCCGCACTTTGCCCACCGCGACACCGTTGTATTTGACCGGTGCGTCCAGATTGAGGCCGGCTACCGATTCATCTTCGATCGCCAGATACAGGTCGTATTTTTTCTGGAAAGCGCCGCCTGAGGCGAGCCAGAGGACGCCCGCGATCAGAACGGCGCCGAGGACGAGCACGAACAGCCCGACAAGCGGATAGTTCACTTTGGTTTCGATGACGGCCTCGCGTTTTTGGTGTCGGTTTGCGCATCCGCTTGCCGCGTTTCCGGCTCCTGGGCCGCTCTCCCGCGCGGGCCATCGAAGAATTGCCGGATGGCGGGATTGTCCATGCGCGACAGCTCGGACATCGAGCCGATGCCTTGCACTTTGCCCTCGGCGAGGACGGCGACGCGGTCGGCAACCTGCCACAACAGATCGAGGTCATGCGTGATCATGACTATGGTCAGGCCGAACAGGTCACGCAGCTTGCGCACGAGTTCGTCGACGCCGCTGGCGCTGTTCGGGTCGAGGCCGGCGGTCGGCTCGTCGAGAAACAGCAGTTCCGGGTCGAGTGCCAGCGCGCGGGCCAGCGACGCCCTCTTCATCATGCCGCCGCTGAGTTCGGACGGATACTGTGCGCCGACCTCAGGCGCAAGACCGGTCATGGCGAGCTTCCATGCCGCGATTTCATCGATCAACGCGTCCGCAAGCCCGGTGTGCTCGCGCAGTGGCAAGCCTACGTTTTCGGTCACCGTAAGCGCGCCGAACAGGCCGCCGTGCTGGAACATCACACCCCAGCGCTGGCGCAGCGCGAGCGCTTCCTCGTCGCCGAGCTTCTGCAGTTCGGCGCCGAGCACCCGGATGGAGCCTGAGTCCGGGCGCTGCAGCAGGATCATTTCGCGCAGCAGCGTCGATTTGCCGGAGCCGCTGCCGCCAACCAACGCGAATATTTCCGCGCGGCGCACTTCGAGGTCGAGTTCGGAATGCACCACATGCTCGCCGAAGCGCGTCGATACCTTGCTGATCTCGATGACCCTGTCGTCCTCGTGCACGGTGTTCTCGTGCACGGTGTCCTTGTTCGCGGCGTCCGCACGCGCTGCGCTTTGCATGTCAGAGATCGAGCGCGCTGAAGGCGACCGAGAACAAGCCGTCGGCAACGATCACGAGGAAGATCGACTGAACGACGCTGAGCGTGGTCTGGCGGCCGACGCTCTCGGCTCCGCCTTTGGTGCGAAACCCCTGAAAGCAGCCAATCACGGCGATGATGGCCGCGAACACCGGTGCTTTGCAGATGCCGATCAGATATGCCGTAATGCTGACTGCCTTGACGAAGCGGTCGAGAAACTCGCCGAAGCCGACGCCGAGCTGCGCGCGCGCCATGATCATGCCGCCGAATACGCCGAGCACGTCCGCAAACACGGTCAGCAGCGGCAGCGCGATCACCAGCGCGAGGATTTTCGGCAGAACCAGCAGATCCAGTGGCGCAATGCCGAGCGTGCGCATGGCGTCGATCTCCTCGGTCACGGCCATCGTGCCGATCTGCGCGGCGTAGGCGGAGCCCGAGCGTCCGGCGATGATGATGGCGGTAATCAAAGGCGCAAACTCGCGCAGCATGGACAAGCCGACCAGGTCGGCGACAAAGATGTTGGCGCCGTATTGCCTGAGCTGGTCGGCGCCCTGATAGGCGACAACGACCCCGAGCATGAACGACAGCAGCCCGACGATGGGGAGTGCATCGAATCCGGCACTGCGTATGTTGTAGAGGATAGGACGCCACCGGAATCGCGCCGGGTGCGCGACGCTTCCTGCAAGCGCGGCCGCAGTTTCGCCGACGAAGCCGAGCAGCGCAACGGTCTGGTTGTAGGCCGCTTCGACGCTCCGGCCCAGGCCTTCAAGCGTGGGCGTGGACGCGCCGGCAACTGGGGAGGGGGTATCTGTTTGATCGGTTGCGTCCTGCCCCACGGCTTTCAGCAGCCTGGCGAATTCCGGGCGCAGGTCGCGCATCTGCACCGCGGTACCTTCGTCGCGCAGCCGCCGCAGGAGTTTTTGCAGGACCCAGGCGCCAGCGGTATCGAGAGCTTCGATGCGCGCGCCGTCGACCACCATCCCTGATTGGGACGGCGCGGACAGCGCGTCGAGTTGCGGCTCGATTGCGCCGATGCCGCGCGCAGTCCAGGACCCCGACAGCGCGAGCTCCTGTGGCGTCGGCTGAGCGATTGCGGCGGGTACCACGGACAAGGGTTTCATAGATGAACTGAAGGCTAAACCAAAAAATTCGCGTGGTATGTACGCGAGCGCACAGAACGCGCTTATCGAGGAGGCAATAGTCGTTCCACGCTAGCAAGTCGCGCCGATCTCGTGCCACGCCTTGATTGTTCACGTTGATCCTGAGAGATTCAAGCGATTGGCGGGGTGCGCAAGCAAGCGCATTCTTTTTCGCGTTATGCGCGCCATCGCACAGAGAGTCCCGCCTGCGCCCGGCACAATCCGCGTAGCGATTGAGGTTCCCCGATCGAGTCCTTACTGAGCCGGGTTTCGAGACCCTGAAGAGAGCGAAAATGAATATGCAAGCGAACAAACCCCTGCATCTGCCGCTCCTGGTCGGAGGTATTGCTGCGATCCTGGTCAGCAGCATTGCAATTGGCTCCCTGGCAGTCTCGGCCCAGGACATTAACGCGATCGTCGCACCTGCTGAGCCGCCTGCAGCGCTCGCGGTGCCGGCTATCGGGCCACCTGGCGCCCGTGCCTACCGATGCTCTGAATGCGGGGTGATCGAGTCGACGCGGAAAATCGAAGGCCCCGATGAGAACAGTGGAGTCAACGCGCCGGGCCGGATTGCGGCTGGCAACCAAGGCGGGATCGAGGCGAAGCCGGTCCGAAACTACGAAATCACCATCCGCCTGCGGGATGGGTCGATGCGTGTGATCACGGACGCCAAACCGGCGAGATGGAGACACGGGGAATCCGTAATAATCATAGCCGGCGCGGATTGATGATTTCGGCATCCAGAGAGGCTGACGAGGAGATTGCACCCGAATCGGCCGTCCCCGCCGTGAAGGCTGTCCCCGCAGCAGATTCCGTCGCGGTCGCAGTTCGCCGGCGCTACACCAGCACCAGCCTGGCGCTGACCGTTCTGGCGGCCATCGCACTTGTCGCCGCGCTGTACCTGGCGCGCGCGTTTTTTGTGCCGTTGCTGATCGGCATTCTGGGGAGTTACGCGCTGCGCCCGGTGGTGGACTGGCTGCAGGCGCAGCATATACCGCGTGCAGTAGGAGCCGCGTTGACGCTGATGGCGTTGGTCGGTAGTTTGTCATGGATCGGCTATTCGTTGAGCGACGATGCCGCAGCGATGATCGAAAAGCTGCCGGAGGCCGCGCGAAAATTGCGGCAGTCGATGACCGATGCACGCGCCGGCGCGAAGACGCCGCTGCAGAACGTGCAGGAAGCCGCCAACGAGATCCAGGGGGCGGCGGCCGACGCCTCCAGAAAGCCGGGAACGGAGGCTGCCGCGGTTCGGTCGCCGGAGCCTTCCGTTTGGCTGCGCGACTACGCCATCGCGCAGTCCGGCCTGTTGATTACCGTTGCCGCGCAGGCGCCGATCGTGCTGTTGCTTGTCTATTTCCTGCTGGCTTCTGGGGTGCATTTCCGGCGCAAGCTGTTGCAGCTGGTCGGGCCTTCGCTGTCGCGCAAGAAGGACGCCGTGCGGATTCTTGAGGAGATCGACTTGCAGGTTCAGCGCTACCTGCTCACCATGCTCCTGTCCAACGCGCTTGTCGCAATTTGTACCTGGCTCGCATTCGAGGCGCTTGGCATGGAGCATGCAGGCGTCTGGGGCGTCGCCGCCGGTGTGCTGCACTTCGTCCCTTACCTGGGCTCGGCCCTGGTCTTGCTCGCAAGCGGCGTAGCTGCCTTTATCCAGTCTGGATCGCTGCTTCATGCCGTGGCTATCGCCGGTGTCGCTGCGCTTGTCGGGGGCGCGATCGGACAGGTGTTCATGACTTGGCTGCAGAGCCGGGCCGCGCGTGTGAACGCGGCGGTGCTATTCATCACATTGCTGTTCTTCGGCTGGCTTTGGGGTATCTGGGGGCTCTTGCTCGGCGCGCCGCTGGTCGCCATCGTCAAAGTGGTCTGCGATCGCGTCGAATCGCTCAAGCCGGTCGGCGAGCTGCTCGGGAAGTAGCTGTGTGCGCTGGCAGACAGACGACGCAGTGCATTGGTCTTAATCTCAAAATATGCGAAGCAGCGTGGACGCGGCGTCGGACAAGCGCGATGCCGATTACGCCGTGGCGAAGGAAAAGCGCGATGCTTTTGCGGACGAAGCGAAAAGCGATTGTTTGAACGAGGCGAAGGCGCGTTTCGGCAAGTAATAGATTGCGCCGGAACAGGTAGGTATTGTGGTTTAATTCGATGTTAGACATAGAGGCATTCCAATGAAAACGATGCAAAAGGGTTTGATCAGTGCAGCTGTCGCAGCAGTGTTCTTCGGTTTGGGCGGTTGCAGCGGGATGACCACGCAAGACAGGGACACCGCAATTGGCGCCGGCGTAGGCGGCGTTGCAGGTAATGTTCTTGGCGGTGGCCTCTTGGGAACGGCGGCCGGAGCGGTAGTCGGTGGGGTCGTGGGCCACGAGGTCGGCAAGCCCAAGTAAGCTGCTTGCGGCGCTGCGCGCGGTTGACGCGCCTTGTCCTCGCACGTTGCGTAGAACCCGTCGCCGAATGAAATCGGCAACGGCCGGTTCAGGGAGCATGTGGGAAGGTATCCGCGTGTAACAAGTTCCCGGGACAGCATGTCAGCCGGTGTCACGGTGCGATGAGAATCCCGCGCTCCCGCTCTGCTGCAGGGAGACGTCGTGCTCAAGGACATCCCCGAGGATGGCGCCATCGATGCGTGGATAGTTCACGCCTGAGGAAGCGAGATGCAGGAGCGGGTCGCGCAATACGTGTTGTTGCTGGCATTGGCGCTTGCTGCACCGGCTTTGCTTGCGCAAGACGTTCCAGTTGCACCGGACGCGCTGTTGCGGGCGGTTAGCGTCAAGGTAATCGATAAAATCAGGGAAGACCAGGGACTCCAGGCAGCTGATCCGGCGAAAGTCGCGGTCCTGATCGAGACCATGATCCTGCCCTTGTTCGATTTCGACCGCATGACGCGGCTTGCCACGGCGCGCAACTGGCGCTTGGCCACGCCCGAACAGCAGAAGGTGCTCGCCGAGGAGTTCAAGACACTGCTGGTGCGGACCTATTCGACTGCGCTCGCGCATTACCGCGGCGAAGCCATCGATTTCAAACGACTGCGCGCGGCACGGCACGACACCGAGGTGACGGTCAGATCGGAAGTGAAACAACCGGGGAAACAACGGATAACCCTGGACTATGAGATGGAGCAAACGCCGGCGGGATGGAAGATCTACGACGTCAAGGTTGCCGGCGTGCGCCTGGTTACTACCTATCGGGACGTGTTTGCCGAAAAAGTCCGCGACGGCGGTGTGGACGGCCTGATCAAATTCCTCGTGGATGGGAACCGCGGAGGCGGTTCGAGATTCAATTCCGTCAACAACTCGTTCTGGGAAAAGTCCCGGATCATGTACGCGATCTTCCAGAATATGGTTCAGAGCGGTCGCCAATAGAGACCGCAATCGGCAGTTCGTTTTTGGCCTGACAACTTAATTTTCCCCGCATTCGTGCACCAACGCACGGCGCCTCATTGCCGCACGAGGGCAATAAAGGTGAGGATAAATTGTATTTTTCTTGGCCGGGCAAAGGATTGGAGAAACAATATGCATAAGACGACGATGAATTCCGTACTTTTGCTGGCACTGGCGCTTACGGCGCCGGTCTTGGCGGCGCAGGAGATCGAACCTAACGTACTGCTGCAATCGGCAACGGCGGACGTGATCGCGGCAATGAAACAGGAGCGAGGCCTGCATGGCGGGCGCCAGACCCAGGTCGCCAGCGTGCTCGAAACCAGGGTTCTGCCGCTGTTCGATTTTTCGCGCATGACCCAGATTGCGATCGCGCGCAACTGGCGCGCGGCAACGCCTGATCAGCAGGCGGCGCTCACCACCGAGTTCAGGGCGCTGCTGGTGCGCACCTATTCGATGGCGTTGTCGAGCTACCGCGACCAGGTGATCGAATTCAGAAACATGCAGAAGACAGCGCCGGGCGATACCGAGGTCACGGTCAAATCCGTGGTGAAGCAATCGGGGACGGAGCCGATAGCCATGAACTACGACATGGAGAAGACGCCGGCCGGATGGAAAGTGTATGACATCAAGGTTGGCGGAATCAGCCTGGTCACGACGTACCGCGATTCATTTTCGGACAAGATCCGCGACGACGGCGTCGACGGCCTGATCAAGGCGCTCGCGGACAAGAACCGGCTGGGCGAGTCCAGTTCCAGGGCACCCAAGACCTGAATCCGGAACCGGCGGACGGCGCCAAAAGGCGGGCGTGGACCCGTCAGGACCCGAGTTGCCATAAATGGCGGAGATTTCGATAAATGGTGAGCGTGCAGCCGCGCGGGGATTTACGCGACGGGTACGGCCGCTATCGTTCGTGGAATGAGAACTTTTCCTCGGATGGAGTGACTTTGTCTGCTTCCGGCTAGTCCGGCTGGTGTGGCTTAGGTCTATACTGCGTCCTGCTCATGCCGTAGTAGCGAATCGTCCCTGGTTCGCTGCGCTGTTGCTTTGATTCCATCGGCTGGGTGACCGTGCCATCAGTACGGAGCCGAAATGGTCTCGACGCATAGCGCGAAGCAAAATCACATTCTCGCTGCCCTTCCGGCGGAAGATCTCGCGCGCCTGCAGCCTGACCTGGAACTCATTCCGATGCCGCTCGGATGGGCGGTGTACGAATCCGGCGGTCGCATGAGCTACGTGTTCTTCCCGACCACCAGCATCGTCTCGCTGCTCAATGTCATGGAAAGCGGCGCATCCGCCGAAATCGCGGTCACCGGCAATGACGGCCTGGTCGGCATCTCCGTGTTCATGGGTGGGGAAAGCACCCCCGGCAGGGCAGTGGTGCAAAGCGGAGGCAACGGTTACCGGCTCAAGGCGACTGCCCTGACGAGGGAATTCGCCACGGGCGGTCACTTGCAGCATCTGGCGCTGCGTTACACTCAGGCGCTGATCACGCAAATGGCGCAGACCGCGGTGTGTAATCGGCACCATTCGGTGGATCAGCAACTATGCCGCTGGCTGCTGTTGAGCCTGGATCGCATGGAGAACAGCGAACTGGTGATGACGCAGGAATTGATCGCGAACATGCTGGGCGTGCGACGGGAGGGCGTGACCGAGGCTGCCGGCAAGTTGCAGAAGGACGGAGTGATTCAGTACAGCCGCGGACACATCAGCGTACTGAGTCGCGCAAAGCTGGAAGCACGCGTATGCGAATGCTACGCGGTGGTAAGAAGCGAGTACGACCGCCTGTTGCCGTACCGACCGACTATCTGACCCCGAGTCTTACGCCCGGGCGCACATGCAGGCGCAGGTGCGCGTGCAATCAGCCGCGATCCGGGATGCGATCACACGACAGTCGCGCAATGCGGCCCTGCCCGGTTCATTCGCATTGCCTGACTTCTGCAGGCGATTGCCTTCGCGGCTCCTGATCCGCTGCCGGAAGTGTGCAATTGTTAGCGGCGGGACAAGTGATGAACTGCAGCCGTGCGGTTGCCGGGTTCACGCGGCGTCGTGCATGTCCTTGACGATTTCGTAGCACGAGCAAGAGGCGGCTTCCAGGCCTTTGCGATCGAGAATCGTGATATTGCCGCGGCTGTAGCTGATCAGCTTGTTTTGCTGCAGCGTGCGCGCGGCCTTGGTGACGCCGACGCGCCGCACGCCCAGCATGTGCGAAAGGAATTCCTGGGTGAGCCGGAACGGGCTTGTTTGCATGCGATCGTGGGTCATCAGCAGCCAGCGGGCCAGGCGCGCTTCGACGACGTGAAAGCGGTTGCATGCGGCGGTTTGGGTGATCTGGGCCATCAAGGTATAGGTATAGCGATGCAGTTCCCCCTGCAGTGCGTGGCTTCGCCGGAGTTCCCTGAGAAAGGGCGCCGCCTTCATCCGCATGGCTGTCCCCGTTCCCTGCACCAGCGCGCGCACCGGGGAAATCGCGATCTCCAGCGCCAGGGGGATGCCGACCATGCCTTCGCGGCCGACCAAGCCGACCTCCAGGGCCTGGTGCCGGTCCACCAGCGTGAGCAGGGAAACAATGGAGTCATTGGGAAAGTAGACGTGCTTTATCTGCTCTCCGGGCTCATACAGCACCTCGCCGTAAGTCAGCATGACCTGTTCGAGGCAGCCGTGCAGATGCTCACGTACCGTGCCCGGCAGGGCGGCAAGCAGGCGGTTTGCTTCCGGCATTCGTTTCGCAATGCGTCCCGGACCCTTCGGACGCGTCAGGGTCGGAATCAATTTGTTTGCCACAACCACTCGGTTCGCAATATCCATCGGTTCCTCTTACTATGTCGCATTCCAATGAAAGACCTCAATCGGAGAGCGAACAAGCGGCACGCGGAGGTGCAATGATCCAGATCCGACGCCGAAAACCTTCATCAATTGTCTTCGATCGCTGTTCCGCCACGCGTCGCAGGAGCAATGGCGGTGCCACGGAATTGCGCGGAAACTTTCTTTGTACGCGCAAAGAGTACGGTAAAAAACTTACGCTGTATGTACGCCGGCGCACAGAGTCGGCGGAACTCGAAGCGCAGAATTTACGCTGTGCATCCTCGCCTCCCGGAAAGAGGGTGACGCCTCGATCGCGGGCCTAACATCGTCCACTGATCGGTTCGGGCGCCTACGTGATCTGGGGAATTCGATTTCGACCACGAAAGGATATCAACATGCTTTTTACCATCGCCGCCGTACTGATCATCTTGTGGCTCTTGGGAATGGTGACTGCCTATACCATGGGCGGTCTGATCCATGTCCTCCTGGTTATCGCCATCGTCGTAGTCCTGCTCAGAGTCATTAGCGGGCGCAGTCCCCTCTGACCGCGGCGCCAGCCGGCCAGGCCAACTGGATGCAGGCCGGCGGCATTGTCGCGATCGTCACCGGCCTGGGCGGTTTGCTGCCCAATTGATGAAAAGCTGAAACCGTCATCCGTCCGCATGGCGATTGCCGTTCAAATGAGGCAGTCATGATCACCAACAGATTTTTTCTCCTTGCGTTGCTGCTCGGTGGCGCGACCGCGGCCGCGTTCACGATCGGTCGCCATTCCCGCTACCTGGAGATGCAGCAGCACAACGAAGACTTGCGCACATGGGAGGATGAGGGCGGCAATCTGGCGCCGTCCGCGACCATCCCAGCTGGAGCCGTCTGAGCCGTCCATCTATTTTCCGGGACCGGCTTTCTTGAACGGCCGCGTCGCGGCCTGGACCACGCTTGCGCAGATCGCGAACAGCCCCAGCTGGCTGAGCTCACCCGGCTCGCGCCGTGTACGAGCACCGGCGCTGTTTCGATCCGGATTCGCGTTCACGCCGATCGGTGGTGCCTGCGGCGCAACCATCGCGTGATTGTACTCAGTTGCGGGAATCCGAATGTCGACGGTCTTGCGCCGCCTGGCCGAAGGGCAGGTACAATCG
>JADGRR010000382.1 GCA_017880745.1 Burkholderiales bacterium | reverse complement strand
ATGTGCGAAATCGATACGAGCTCTTGACTCTGTCGAAGCGAGCGGAAGGTGGGCCGCCTGAACAACACCCTGCCGCTCATTGCCTTCAGCGTCCGCACCGCTCCCGCTTCCGGCAGCAGCCGAAGGCGGGCGTTGTGCCGCAACGCTTATTCAATGGCTACGGCCAGCTTATCTGGAGCAAGCCATGTTCATCGGTCACACTGCCATAGCGCTTGCCGCAAAGGCCACGACACCAGGAGTCTCACTGGGATGGCTGGTCGCCGCCGCCAAGCCCACAGGCGCTTGCATGGTTCTCGTTTGGCGGCTGGCTGCTGGTGGCATGGGCAGGATGGACCGACCGTCATCGCCAGGTGAAAATTGCGGTATAAGCCCGTGTCGGTGCGCTTATCGTAAAGCCGGCGCAGGAGAACTTCCGGGGCGGTTGCGCCGGCCATTTTCAGGATCCCGATCAACATCTGTGGGAGCTTGTATGAAATCCGCAGTTGGCAGTCGAGGATTGAGACCTGCTGTTTCCGTAGAGCTTGAATCGGACGCTAGGAGAAACCAATGTTCGAATGGCTGGCAAGCCCCGAGGCGTGGATAGCGTTAGGCACGTTGACCTTTCTCGAGATTGTACTGGGCATCGATAACATCATCTTTATCTCGATACTGGTTGGCCGCCTTCCCCCGAATCAGCGCGCGTTCGCGAGAAGAGCGGGCCTTGGCCTCGCCATGATCGCGCGCCTGGCGTTGTTGTTCTCCATTTCCTGGGTGATGGGATTGACCGAGCCGTGGTTCACGCTGTTGAACCAGGCGATTTCGGGACGTGATCTGGTGCTGATCGGAGGCGGCCTGTTTCTGCTGTTCAAAGCGACGCACGAAATTCATAACAGCCTGGAAGGGATAGAAGACAGCGGCAATCCGGTTATTGCCACCAGTGTCGGAATGGTGCTGACGCAGATTGCGATCCTGGATGTTGTCTTTTCGCTGGATTCGGTGATCACGGCGGTCGGACTGGTCGAGCATGTTTCGATCATGGCGATCGCCATCATTCTCGCGGTCCTGGTCATGCTGATGGCGGCAAAATCCATAGGAGATTTTGTCGATGAGCATCCTACGATCAAGATGCTGGCGCTTTCGTTCCTGATCCTGGTGGGGGTCACACTCATGGTTGAAGGATTCGATGTGCATGTGCCGAAGGGTTATATCTATTTTGCGATGGCATTTTCCGTCGCCGTGGAGATGCTCAATATTCGAATGCGCAGGATACGGACGAATCCGGTCAAATTGCACAAGCAGATGCGCGACACAGACGAAGGCTAATACAGGAAACCAGCGCGCGTTCGGCGACCTGAACACGAAACGATGAAGCCGCAGCGCACAGGCGCTATGCTCAGGCAGGAAGCTCGCTCACGCTACGGCCAGCGACGCGGCACGCCGCGAGGCAAATCATCTGAAGATGGCCGTCCCTATTGGGTTTTCGGCAAGATTGCGCCGCATGGATTGGCGCGCACGCATTTGCAGCCGGTCTGCAATTGGAATGCGTTCGGGTTTGACGCGCCAGGCAGGCGCAATTAGACTGCATCGTCCCCAACAAGAACAATCCCGGAGCCCTTCTTGCCGGCCAATATCTCCGCCGCGAACCCGCCCCACGCCGAACATCTGCTCTCCCTGTACCGCACCATGGCGCGCATCCGCGCTTTCGAGAATGCGGCGGAAGAGACGAGCCGCGGCGGCGTTGCGGTGTTCGGCGCCACTGCGGACGCAACGGCATTGGTGCGCGGACCACTGCATCTTTCGACCGGACAGGAGGCGGTCGCAGCCGGCGTCTGCGCGAACCTCGAGCGCAGCGACTATCTGACCTCGACGCACCGCGGCCATGGACACACGCTGGCGAAGGGCGCGGACAGCACGGCGATGATGTGCGAATTGTTCGGCCGCGCCGGCGGCACCAACAAGGGCAAGGGCGGCTCGATGCATATCGCCGATTTCGTTGTCGGCATGCTCGGGGCCAATGGCGTGGTTGCCGCCGGTATCCCCATCGCCGTCGGCGCGGCGCACTCGGCGAAAATCCGCGGCAGCAGCAGTATCGTCGCCTGCTTTTTCGGCGATGGCGCGATCAACCGCGGGCCGTTTCTCGAGGGGCTCAATTGGGCGAAAATCTTCGAACTGCCGGTGCTGTTCGTGTGCGAGGACAACCGCTATTCGGCGACTACGGCAACGGATGCGATGACCGCCGGCGAAGGCGCAGCGGCGCGTGCCCGCGGCATCGGCCTCCCGGCCGAAACCGTCGACGGCAACGACGTGCTTGCGGTGGACGCGGCGGCGCGCGAACTGGTGGCGCGCATCCGCGCCGGCGGCGGTCCGCAGTTCCTGCATGCCCTCACCTATCGCGTGAAAGGGCACGTTTCCGTGGACGCTGCGGCCTATCGCAATCAGGGTGAAGTCGAGAGCGCGCTCGAGAGCGACCCACTGAAGCTCGCCAGTCGGCGTTTGGCCGCGTTCGGCGTGTCGGCTGCGCGCGTCGCCGAAGTCGATGCGGAGGCGCGGACGGAAATCGAGGCCGCGCTCGCCGCCGCGCGCGCGGCGCGCTCACCCGAGTCTGCCGAAGCCTATGCCGACGTGCAGGACACGGGGGCCGGCCAATGGCATTGATGAACTACGCGCAGGCCGCCTGCCAGGCCCTCGCCGAAGCGATGCGCGCGGACGCGCGCGTGGTCGCGCTGGGCGAGGACGTGGGTCGCGGCGGCATTTTCGGCCAGTATCGCGGCCTGCAGCAGGAGTTCGGCGCGGCGCGCGTGATCGACACCCCGATCTCGGAGGCGACCATCATCGGCGCCGCGGTAGGCATGGCGCTCACGGGCCTGCGCCCGGTGGTCGAAATGCGCGTCGTCGATTTCGCCCTGTGCGCAATCGACGAGATCGTCAATCAGGCGGCGAAGAACCGCTACATGTTCGGCGGCCAGGGCCGGGTGCCGCTGGTGGCGCGCCTGCCGATCGGCATCTGGAGCGGCTCGGCCGCGCAGCACTCGCAGTCGCTCGAAGCCTGGTTCGCCCACATCCCCGGCCTGGTGGTCGTGGCGCCGGCGACCCCGGCCGACAACTATGGCCTGCTCGCTGCGGCGATCCAATGCGGCGACCCGGTGATTTACATGGAACACAAGGAACTGTGGGGGCTCGAAGGCGAGGTTCCGCCGCAGCACACCGCCGCCCTGGGCAAGGCGCGCCTGGCGCGTCCAGGAACGGACTTGACCTTGGTCACTTGGTCGAAGCTGGTGCATGGCGCGCTCGCTGCGGCGGGCGAGGCGGCGCAGCAGGGCGTGTCGGTCGAGGTGATCGACCTGCGCAGCATCTGGCCCTGGGACCGCGACATGGTGCTCGCCTCCGCTGCACGCACCGGACGCCTGATGGTTGCCCACGAAGCGGTGCAGGCGGCCGGGTTCGGCGCCGAGATCGCAGCCACGGTCGCGGAAGAACTCGGCATCCCGGTCAGGCGCGCAGGCGCGCCGCGCATTCCGGTCGGTTACGCGCGCACGCTGGAAGACGCGGCGCGCGTCTCCGCGGAAAATTTGCTGCAGGCGTCGATCCAATTCGTGAGCAGCGATGGCCGCAAGCGATCCATAGCCTAGCCCAGAGCGGCGTGCTACGCTTGCACCCAGACCAAATGCAAAGGAGCAAAAAATGAAGCGTAGGAGCTTGTTGCTGATCCTGTCCGCGGCCGCTCTGGCATTCGCCTTGCCCGCTGCCTTCAATTTCAGGAGCCGCTGATCTTCCTCAGGGGTCCACACCTTTTTAATGTCCTTTGACATGCTAGCTGACCATCGAAAGTTTTGCGTCCTAACATCGCGCGAGCCAGAGCAATTCTCGCTAGCGTCGTTTCGTATCCCGAAGCATCTCCTCCAGACCAAATGCTCGGTCGATCACGGCCCGGC
>JADGRR010000030.1 GCA_017880745.1 Burkholderiales bacterium | reverse complement strand
AGGTCGATGCGGGGTACACTTACGTCACCAAGCTGCTGGAAATGGCGGGTACGGGCGCGTCCGCCGACCCGGCGGCAGCGCCCGACGCGAATACGCCCACAGCAGTGGCGCCGCCGGGGCAGTTCGGGCAGTTCGTCACGCTGCTGAAGGAGGCCGAGCGCGCGCTCAATACCGACCGCAGGCTTGCGGACAGCTTCGCGCGCGCGGGCAACGTGGTGCCGATGACGCTGTTCGAACTCGGCCGGCCGGCCGGAAAGCCCGACAAGCCGCTGCCCGAGTACGTTACGAAGAACAATCTGTCCAAGGTCGGCAAGGGCGCGGACGACGGCCTGTTGCCCACGCGCAAGATTGATTACCCGATCGAGATCATCGGCAAGGCGGCCGCGGCACTCGGTCACCTCAACGCCACGCCTGACGTTGATGGCGGCACCCGTACCGAGCCGCTGGTGCTCGGCTACTTCGACCAGGTTTATCCGTCGCTGTCGATGATGATCGCGGCCAGAAGCCTGAACCTCGGTGCGGGCGATATCAAGGTCGAACCCGGCGAAAAGGTGTCGCTTGGCAGCCTCAACATCGTCACCGATCCGGCTACGCGGATGTACACCTACTTCTACAAGAATCGGGACGGACGCCCCGCCTTTCCGGTGGACTCGTTCTACGATGTCATCACCGGCAAGATCCCGGTGAGCAAATATCAGGACAAAATCGTGCTGATCGGGCCGACCGCGGCCGGCCTGGGCAGCGCGACCGTCACCCCGGTGTCGCCGGCGATGCCGCCGGTGCTCGTGCTTGCGCATTCGGTGTCGTCGATCCTGTCAGAGCATTTCTTCGTTGCACCGCCCTGGGGCTACTGGGCCGAGCTCGTGCTGTTCGTGCTGATTGCCGCGTACCTGATCGCGCTGTTGCCCCGGCTCAAGGCCGGCATGGGCGCCATCGTTACCGCCGCACTGTTGGCGCTGATCCTGATCGCCCACTTCGCGCTCATGACCTCGGCGGCGATGTGGCTGCAGCTGATGCTGCCGCTGGTGCTGCTGGTGATCGGCCACGTCCTGCTGGTCACCAAGCGTTTCGTCCTGACCGAGGCGGGCAAGGTCAAGTCCGACGCCGACTCGGCCGAGTCCAACCGCATGCTCGGACTCGCATTTCAGGGCCAGGGCCAACTCGACATGGCCTGGGACAAGTTTCGCAAGGTGCCGCTGGACGACGGACTGATGGACAACCTGTACAACCTGGCGCTGGACTTCGAGCGCAAGCGCCAGTTCAACAAGGCGGAAAACGTGTTCCGGTACATGGCTAACCACAACCCAAAGTTTCGCGACCTGGAAGTGCGGCTGAACCGCGCCAGGGCGATGTCGGAGACGGTGATCCTCGGCGGCGGTGCGGGCCATCCCGGCGGCTCCATGTCCCTGGGCACCGGCGCGGAGAAACCCATGCTCGGCCGCTATCAGGTAGAGAAGGAACTGGGCAAGGGCGCGATGGGCGTGGTCTATCAGGGCAAGGACCCGAAGATCGGCCGCGTGGTGGCGATCAAGACCATGGCGCTGTCGCAGGAGTTCGAGGCAGACGAGTTGACCGAGGTGAAGGAGCGATTCTTCCGCGAAGCGGAAACCGCAGGGCGGCTGTCGCATCCCAATATAGTCACCATCTACGACGCGGGTGAGGAGCACGATCTGTGCTACATCGCCATGGAACTGCTGAAGGGCAAGGACCTGATGCCCTATACCAAGGCAGGCAGCCTGCTGCCCATCGACAAGGTGGTGTCGATCATTGCGCGCGTCGCCGACGCGCTCGGCTATGCCCACAAACAGAACATCGTCCACCGGGACATCAAACCGGCCAACATCATGTACGAGCCGGAGACCGACGCACCCAAGGTCACCGACTTCGGCATCGCGCGCATAACCGATTCGTCCAAGACCAAGACAGGCATGGTGCTGGGCACACCGTCCTACATGTCGCCGGAGCAACTCTCGGGCAAGAAGGTGGACGGGCGCAGCGACTTGTTTTCGCTGGCGGTGGCCCTGTACCAGCTGTTGTGCGGCTCGCTGCCCTTCGTCGGCGATTCCATGGCGCAATTGATGTTCAAGATCGCCAACGAGCCGGCGACCGATATTCTTTCTGTCCGGCCTGATCTGCCGCCCGCCCTGGTGGCCTTCCTCGACAAAGCCATGGCCAAGGACGCCGATCAGCGCTATCAGACCGGCGACGAATTCGCTGCAGCGCTGCGTGCGGCTTTCGCCGGTGGCGCTTCGCCGGCAGCCGATGCCCGCGGCGTCGACATGGACATCAGTCTTTAGGAATCGGGGCGCATGAATCTGAGCCAAGTTCTGGAGATTGCCAGCCATACCGATCCGGGCATGGTGCGCTCGCACAACGAGGATTCGGTCGCCTCGGTTGCGGAAAAAGGACTGGTGGTGCTGGCTGACGGCATGGGGGGCTACAATGCGGGTGAAGTGGCGAGCGGCATGGCCACCACGGTGATCACCACGGAATTGCGGCAACTGCTAGAGGATCACCCGCCGCATGAGGTTGACCCGCTGAGCGGCCAGAAAGCGGCGATGAAGATGCTACAGGAACAGGTTGCCAAGGCCAATACGTCGGTCTATCAGGCTTCGCAGAGCCAGCCGCAGTATGCCGGCATGGGCACGACGCTGGTGGTGGCTCTGTTCTACGACAACAAGATGATGGTGGCGCATATTGGCGATTCGCGTCTGTACCGAATGCGCGGCGACGAGTTCGGCCAGGTAACCAAGGACCACTCGCTGCTACAGGAGCAGATCGACGCGGGTGTGCTCACCAAGGCGCAGGCAAAGCATGCGTCGAACAAGAATCTGGTGACGCGGGCGCTGGGGATCGATCCCGTGGTGGAGGCGGAGATCCATGAATACGACACGCAGCCCGGCGATATCTATTTGCTGTGCTCTGATGGCCTGTCCGACATGGTGAGCGACGAGGACATCGGCATGGCGCTGAAGGCGCTGGGCGCGAACCTGAATCTGGCGGCGCAGCAGCTGGTGCAGATGGCCAACGACAACGGCGGGCGCGACAACGTGTCGGTGATTCTGATCAAGATATTGCGCGAATACTCGGCTGGACACGGCCTGGCATCGAAAATTTTCGGATGGTTTAGATAGTACGAGGATAATGCTATGGCGAAGCTGATACTGAGTATGGACGGTCTGGTGCTCAAGGAAATACCTCTTTCCAAGGAGCGCACCACCATCGGGCGCAAGCCGCACAATGACATCCAGATCGACAATCTGGCTGTCAGCGGCGAGCACGCTGTCATCGTGACCATACTCGCGGATTCCTTCCTCGAGGATTTGGGCAGCACCAACGGCACCTTCGTCAACGGCAAGACGGTGAAAAAGCATTTCCTGCAGAGCAACGATGTCATCGAACTTGGCAAGTACAAGCTCAAGTACATCAGTGAAGCGCTGCCGGGCGCGGCCAAGGCGGCCGATTTCGAGAAAACCATGGTGCTGCGGCCCGGGGCGATGAGAAAACCGCCGGAGCCTCAACCACCTGCAGCAGCCGGCGCCGCGCCTGTACACGTCGAAACCATGCCGGGCGGCATCGGACACCCGGCGGGCGCGCCGGCTGCCGCCGGCGCTCCCAAAGCACACGGCGACACCCAGGTCGGCATGGCTGCCGCCCCGGCAGCAGCGCCCGCGCCGGCTGCTCCGGTGCGGCGCGCAATGGTGCAGCTCTTGTCGGGCGCCAACGCCGGCAAGGAACTCGAACTCACCAAGCCGCTCACCACGTTGGGCAAGCCCGGCGTCCAGGTGGCGGTGATTACGCGCCGGCCGCAAGGTTTCTTCATTACCCACGTCGAAGGCGCCAACAAGCCGACCGTCAACGGCAAGCCGATTGAGCTGCAGGCGCACGCGCTCAACGACCACGACATCATCGAGCTTGCGGGGGTAAAGGTCGAATTCTTCTTCAAGCCCTGATCGCCCGCCCCTACAAATAAGATCGAGGCGGCTTGAAACAGCATATCGTCCGGATTGCGCTTGGCCTCGCGGTGATGCTGCTGTTCGTCGGTCATGCCGGCAATTTCTACAACATCGGCCTCATCACCAGACTCGACAACATCATCTATGACACCCGGCTGGCCGTTACCATGCCCGGCGGTGTCGACCCACGCGTTGTCATTCTCGACATCGACGAGCGCAGCCTGGACAAGAACGCGCTCGGGCGCTGGCCCTGGCGCCGCGACAAGCTTTCACTCCTGCTGAAAAAACTATTCGACGAATACGGCATCATCATCGCCGGCTTCGACGTGGTGTTCGCCGAGCCCGACGAAAGCTCCGGGCTGCCGGTGCTCGACAAGCTTGCCAAGGGCAAGCTAAGGGACGTAGGCCAATTCCAGTCGGCGCTCAACGAACTGCGCCCGGAACTCGATTACGACGGCATTTTCACCAAGACCCTCAAAGGGCGACCGGTAGTGCTGGGCTATTATTTCAACAGCGAGGAGAACGCGGTGCAGTCCGGCGCGATTCCCGAACCGGTGCTGCCCAAGGGAACTTTCCAGGGGCGAAACATCAGCTTCACCACCTGGCGGGGCTACGGCGGCAATCTGCCGGAGTTTCAGGCCAATGCCGCCAATGCCGGCCACTTCAATCCGCTGGTCGATGTCGACGGCGTGTCGCGGCGCGTGCCGATGCTGGCGGAATTCCATGGCGCCTACTACGAAGCTCTGCCGCTTGCGATGATCCGCGTATTGGCGGGGTACCCGAAGGTGGAGCCCGGCTTTGCGTCCGACCGATTCTCGAGCAAGGGCTATTCGGGGCTGGAATGGCTGAAGGTGGGGCCGGTTACCATCCCGGTGGACGAGAACGTGAGCGCGCTCATTCCCTACCGCGGCAGGCGCGGCAGCTTCAAGTACGTCTCGCTCGCCGACGTCTATTTCGACAAAGTGCCGCGGGACGAACTCAGGGGCAAGATCGCGCTGATCGGCACCTCGGCCCCGGGCTTGCTGGACCTGCGATCCACACCGGTGGGCAGCGTGTATCCCGGGGTGGAGATCCACGCCAACATGATAACGGCGATGCTGGACAACGACTTCAAGCAGAAACCGCCATATATGCTTGGCGCCGAGGTGCTGCTGCTGCTGGTCGGCGGCATAGCGCTGGCGATGCTGGTGCCACTCCTGAGTCCGTTGAAGGCAACGCTGGTGTCGCTGTTGGCGATGCTGCTGATTACCGCGCTCAACGTGATCGTGTGGGCCAAGGGCGGCATGGTCCTGCCGCTCGCTTCGAGCCTGCTGATGACCGCCGCGCTGTTCGCGCTGAACATGTCCTGGGGTTACTTTGTCGAGTCGCGCAGCAAGCGCCAGTTCACCGAATTGTTCGGCCAGTACGTGCCGCCAGAGCTGGTCGATAAAATGGCCGCGGATCCGGAGAAATACAGCATGGAGGGCAAAAGCGAGGAACTCACGGTGCTGTTCTCCGACATCGTCGGTTTCACCTCGATCTCCGAGAGCCTGGAGCCGAAAGAGTTATCGCAGTTCATCAACGACTACCTTACCGCCATGAGCTTGGTGATCCGCAATAACCGCGGCACGCTCGACAAGTACATCGGCGATGCTATCATGGCCTTCTGGGGGGCCCCGGTGGAGGATCCCGAGCATGCGCGCCAGGGAGTGATCTCGGCCATGGCCATGCAGACGGAACTCGACAAGTTGCGCGCGCAGATGCTTGCCCGCGGTTGGCCCGATATCCGCATCGGCGTCGGCGTCAACACCGGCAACATGCGGGTCGGGGACATGGGCTCGAAGCTGCGCAAGGCGTACACCGTGATGGGCGACGCGGTCAACCTCGGATCGCGCCTGGAGAGCTTGACGCGCGTCTACGGAGTCGGGATCATCGTCGGCCCGAATACCAGGCAGGCGGTGAAAGACATAGCGTTCCGCGAGCTCGACCGGGTCAGAGTAAAAGGCAAGGACGAGCCCGTGGATATCTTCGAGCCGGTTGGCATAGAGGGCCAGGTCGACAAGAAGGTCGTGGACGAGATCAAGCTGTGGCACAAGGCGCTCAGGGCCTATCGGGCGCAGAAGTGGGACGAAGCGGAGATGGATTTGTTCAACCTGCAACGCATGTCGCCCGAGTCCAGGCTTTACCAGCTGTATTTCGAGCGCATCAAGCAGTGCCGCAACGATCCGCCCGGCCCCGACTGGGACGGTGTGACTGTCTTCAAGACCAAATAAGGCGCAGCGATGAAAGTGAAGGTACTCGGGTGCAGCGGCGGTATCGGCGGGCGGCATCTGCGCACCACGTCGCTGCTCGTCGATAACGACATCCTGATCGACGCCGGCACCGGCTTGGGCGACGTGTCGCTCGCCGAGTTGATGCTGATCGATCACATCTTCGTCACGCATTCGCATCTGGATCATGTCTGCTCCATCCCGTTCCTGGTCGATACCGTCGGCGGCATGCGCGACAAGCCGCTCACCGTCCATGCTGCCGAGCCGACGCTGGAGATCCTCCGCAACCACCTCTTCAACTGGAGCATCTGGCCCGACTTCACCCAAATTCCGAACCCGAGCAAGCCGTGGATGCAGTACCAGACAGTGCAGCTTGGCCAGACCGTGGAGTTGAAAGGACGCAGGATCACGCCGCTTCCGGCCAATCATGCGGTACCGGCGGTCGGCTATCAGGTCGACTCTGGCCGGGCGAGCCTGGTGTTTACCGGCGATACCACCACCAACGATCCGCTGTGGAACGTCGTCAACAAGATCGCCAACCTGCGCTATCTGATCATCGAAACCGCCTTCTGCAACCGCGAACGGAATCTTGCGATCGCATCCAAACACTTGTGCCCGAACCTTCTGGCCGAAGAGCTGGCCAAGCTCGAGCGCAGCGCGGATGTATTCATCACCCATCTGAAACCGGGCGAGATCGAGCTGACCATGCAGGAGATCGAGGAATGCGCCGGGCAGCACAAGCCGCGCATGTTGCAGAACAACCAGGTGTTCGAGTTCTGACGGCAACGGACCAGGGACCTATCCGGAAACGCGCATGACAGGCACCAAAGTCAGCATCGAAACGCTGAAACACCTGGATCCGCTCTCGTCGCTGTCGGAGATGCGCCTGCGGGAGCTCGCCGACCTATGCTTCATCGAATCCGCCAGCCGCAACCTCGATCCGTTCCATCTGCGCCCGATCGCGGGTCAGTCGGTCTATCTGGTCCGCGGCGAACTGGCGCTCGCCTATAGCCACGGCATCTCGGAAGTGATTGTCGGCGGCTCTGCCGAAGCGCGCGATCCGCTGGGCAAGCGCCGCGTGTTCATTTCGGCCAAAGCGGTTACCGACGTGCAGCTGATACGTATCGACGACGACCTGCTCGACGTCATGCTCACTTGGGATCAACTCACCGCGCAGGAGCAGATCGGTGCGCACGCGCCCCCCGCCGCGCGGCCGTCCAGTGGAACCGACTGGGGCGTCATGTCGGGGCTGTTCGGCATCAACAACCTGCGCTTCGGCGCCTTTTCCCAGCTGCCCCCGGCGCACATCGACGAGTTGCTGCGGCGCTTCGATCGCATCGAGGTGAAGAAAGGAGACGTAATCATCCGCGAGGGAGCGGAGGGCGACTACTACTACCTGGTCGAGTCCGGCAGGTGCCAGGTGGAGCGCATGATAGGCGGGGTCAACATGACCCTGGCGGAGCTCAAGAGCGGCGATACCTTCGGCGAAGAGGCGCTGGTGTCCGAGGCCATGCGCAATGCCACTGTCACCATGAAGACGGACGGCACCCTGTTGCGCTTGAGCAAGCAGGACTTCAACGCGCTGCTGCGCGCACCGCTGCTGCGCGGGATCAACATGGAGCAGGCCAAGCATAAGGTTCTGGGCGGCGCCGAGTGGATCGACGTGCGCTACATGTCTGAATATCAATACGATAAGCTGCCCGGAGCGATCAATATTCCGCTGTCTGAAATCCGCAATGCTTTCGGCGCCCTGGACATAGACAAGGAATATGTCGTCTATTGCCAGAGCGGCAGGCGCAGTTCCGCCGCGGCCTTCCTGCTGGCGCAGCGCGGTTACAACGTCTATTTGCTTGACGGCGGGCTTTGGGGCGGGGACAGGCTGCCATGACGCTAAGAACCGCCCAAGCCGGGCACCGCCGCTGACGGCGGCGCGGGCAGGCTGGCGGGGCATTGCGCGACGCGTGGCCCGCAGAGCGGCAAAACGCGGACCGCTTTTTTTGTCGTATAGTATGAATTATGTCGTTGTAGCTGCAGCCGCCGGCTGGGCGCATCGATTGACGAGGTCACCATGAGTGCAGTTCTGAATACCCCACCGGCTGCGGCAACGGGAGCGGCCGACGTCAACGCCAGGTTGATGTTCTCGAAGAATCTGCAGAACGTCACCAACAAAATCCACGCCACCTCCAATATCGACGAGATCATGCTCGAGGTTTCGTCCGATATCTGCAGCCTGTTCAACGCCGACCGCCTCACCATTTATATCCTCGGCGAGGACAAGCAATCCATCGTGTCCAAGGTCAAAACCGGGCTGAATTCCTTCAAGGACTTGAAGCTGCCGATCGCCGAGCACTCGATCGGGGGCTACGTTGCCTTCGCCAAGAAGATGATCAACATCAAGGATTGTTACGACGAGGCGGAGCTGAAGGCGATCAACCCCAACCTGCGTTTCCTGCAGGAAGTGGACAAGCGCACAGGGTATCGGACCAAGCAGGTGCTGGCCGCGCCGGTGCTCGAAGGAGAGGAGCTGATCGGCGTCATCCAGATCATCAACAACAAGGCCGGTGTGCCTTTCACACCGCTGATGGAAGAGGGCGTGACCCAGTTGGCGCAGACGCTGGCTATCGCATTCCGGCAGCGGCAGAAACCCCAGGTCATCAAGACCAAGTACGATTTCCTGGTGAGCGACGCGGTGATCTCGCCGGCGGAGTTCGAGCTGGCCGCGCGCTCGGCGCGCAAGAAGGCGGTGGATGTCGAGCAGGTGCTGGTCGAGGAGTTCCAGGTCAAGCTGCCCGCCATCGGCCAGGCCCTGTCGAAATTCTTCGGCGTGCCCTACGAACCATTTAGGTCGGATCGCATCAAGCCGCCGGAACTGCTGCGGAACCTGAAGCGGGAGTATGTCGACCAGAATCAATGGGTGCCGATCGACGACAGCAAGGACGGGGTGGTCATATTGTGCCTCGATCCGGAGCGGGTAAAGAGTTCGCGCATCGTGCAGAACGTGTTTCCCAAGAGCAAGCTGGTGTACCGCGTTACGACACAGCGCGAATTCAAGGAAACGCTCAATATCTTCTACGGCGCCGAGGTCGTCGACACCGGCGACATCGGCGATCTGCTCTCCGGGCTGGAAAACGATGAGGAGATCGGGGGCGAGGGCGCCGCGGACGACCTGTCGCAGGCAGCCGACAACGAGCTGGTGAAGCTCGTCAACAAGATCATCATCGATGCCTACAACCAGGGGGCCTCCGACATCCACGTCGAATCCTATCCGGGCAAGGGCAAGACCGAGATTCGCTTCAGGAAGGACGGCTCGCTCGCGCCCTACATCGAGGTGCCGGCTTCTTACCGCAACGCCATTGTCGCCCGCGTCAAGATCATGTGCGACCTGGACATTTCGGAGAAGCGCCGGCCCCAGGACGGCAAGATCAAGTTCAAGAAGTTCGGGCCGCTGGACATCGAGTTGCGGGTCGCCACCATTCCGACCCAGGGCGGAGTAGAGGACATCGTCATGCGTATCCTCGCCGCAGGCGAGCCGATCCCGCTCGAAAAACTCGGCCTCACACCGCACAATCTGGAGACGTTGAAAGTCGTGGTGAGCAAGCCCTATGGATTGTTTTTCGTCTGCGGGCCGACCGGCTCGGGCAAGACCACTACCCTGCACTCGGTGCTGAAACACCTCAATACGCCGGATACCAAGATCTGGACCGCCGAGGACCCGGTCGAGATCACGCAGAAGGGACTGCGCCAGGTGCAGATCAACAAGAAGGCCGGCCTGGACTTCGCCATAATCATGAAAGCGTTTCTGCGCGCCGATCCGGACATCATCATGGTGGGTGAGATGCGCGATAAGGAAACCGTGGGAACCGGCATCGAGGCTTCGCTCACCGGCCACCTGGTATTTGCCACCCTGCACACCAACAGCGCGACGGAATCGATCATCCGCCTGCTCGACATGGGCATGGATCCGTTTAACTTCTCCGACGCCCTGCTCGGCGTTCTCGCGCAGCGCCTGGCGAAACGCCTGTGCGCCAAATGCAAACAATCCTACAACCCCGCTCCCGAAGAAATGAAGGCGTTCCTGACCGAATATTGCGCCGAGCTGGTCAATACCTCGACCTTCAAGAAGGATCCCAAGGCGGGCTACGAGAACGTGTACAAGGAATGGGTCAAGAGCTACGCCAACGACAAGGGCCAGTTCAGCATGTACAAAAAGATCGGCTGCGACGCCTGCGGCGGCAGCGGCTACAAGGGCAGGGTAGGCCTGCATGAACTGCTGGTAGGTACCGATCCGCTGAAAAAGCTGATCCAGGAGCATGCGCGCGTGGCTGACATGCTGGCCTGCTGCCTGGACGAGGGCATGCGTACCCTGAAAATGGACGGCATGGAGAAGGTCTTGATGGGGCTCACCGACCTGCCCACGGTGCGCGCGGTATGCATCAAATAAGCCCGGATAGACAAGCGGCGATGGGGAAGGCATAACGTGGAGGCGGCGCGCAGCGCTCAGGGGATGGCAGTGCAGACCGTGGAAGACCTGTTTCGGCGGCTGGAACAGTTGAACGAGATCGGCGCATCGCTGTCGGCCGAAAGGGACATCAACCGGCTGCTGGAGAGCATCCTGCTCGCGGCGAAGACGATCACCCGGGCCGACGGCGGCACGCTGTATCTGCTGACCGAAGAAGACGGCACCAAACGTCTGAAGTTCGAGATCATGCGCACCCAGTCGCTCGACATCGCGATGGGCGGCACCACCGGCAATGCAATTCCGTTCTATCCGATTCATCTGTACAGCAAGGACGGCAAGCCCAACAACCAGATGGTGGCGGCGTTTGCGGCGCTGACCGGGCAGACTGTCAACATTGCCGACGCCTACACCGCGGAGGGCTTCGACTTCACCGGCACGCGCAACTTCGACAAGAAGACCGGCTACCGCTCGAAGTCCTTTCTCACGGTGCCGATGAAGAATCACGAGAACGAGATTATCGGCGTGCTGCAGCTGATCAACTCGCAGGATCCGGCCAGCGGCGAGGTGGTGGCGTTTTCGGATGCGGACCAGCGCCTGGCGGAGTCGCTTGCCTCGCAGGCAGCCATCGCGCTCACCAATCGCCAGCTGATCAACCAGCTGGAGGCCCTGTTCGAGTCATTCATCGCCATGATCAACACGGCGATCGACGAGAAATCCCCCTACACCGGCGGGCATTGCCAGCGCGTACCCGAGCTCACGATGATGCTCGCCGAAGCGGTGAGCGAAACGAAGCAAGGGGCGTTCAGGGATTTCGACATGAGCGACAAGGACCGCTACGAGCTGAAGATTGCGGGCCTGCTGCACGACTGCGGCAAGGTGACGACGCCGGTGCACGTGGTGGACAAGGCAACCAAGCTCGAGTCGATTTTCGACCGCATTCACCTGATCGATACCCGCTTCGAGGTGCTCAAGCGCGATGCCGAGATCGAACTGCTGAAAAGCAACGCCGCGTTGCAGCAGCAGGGGCTGGACGAATTGTCGTTGCGCGAGCGCACCAATCAGGTTGAACTGGGCTACAAAGCGAGCTTGCGCCAATTCGACCAGGACCGCGAATTTCTGCGCAAGTGCAATATCGGCGGCGAGTTCATGCCGCCGGAGGCGCAGGAGCACGTGAGGAAAATCGCCGGCTACAAGTGGCTGGACCAGTCGGGCAATACTGCCCATTTCCTCACTGATGACGAGATCGAAAACCTCAGCATCCCGCGCGGCACGCTCACCGGCAAGGAGCGCGAGATCATCAACTACCACATTGTCGCCACCATAAAAATGCTGGAGGCGCTGCCCTGGCCCAAGCATCTGCGACGCGTACCCGAATACGCCGGCGGGCATCACGAGCGCATGGACGGAAAGGGCTATCCGCGCGGTCTCACGCGCGATCAGATGTCGGTGCAGGCGCGTGTCATGGGCATCGCCGATATATTCGAGGCGCTCACCGCCAGGGACCGGCCTTACAAGAAGGGCAAAACACTGACCGAATCCCTGCAAATCCTGGGCAAGTTCAAGGAAGGAGGCCACATCGACCCGGACCTGTTCGACGTGTTCATCCGGCGGAAGGTTTACCAGCGGTACACCGAACAGTTCCTCGATGCGAACCAGATCGACCGCGTCGACGAGAGCAAGATCCCGGGGTATAGCCCCTGAAACGCGCGTGGCGCCAGAGCATCAGCGCGCGGTTTCAGTTTTTTAGCGAAGGCTTGCGGCTTACGCAGCGGAGCAGACCTGCGGCGGCTGTGTCGACGAACCTTTTGTCATAGCCCAGTTCGTTGAGTTCCCAGCGGAAGTTCTTGCCCAGCCTAGTCCTCTTGTACCAGCCCAGCTTGTGCGCCCGCGCAAAATCAGTGGCGCGCGCAAAAACCTGTTCGAGTATCTCGAACAGCCGCTGTTGCGACACTATCTGCGCGGGATAGTTGGCTATTGCAGGTGGATAACGTTTGGCTAAGTCCTGCGCCAAGCTCTTGGCGAGTTCAGCAACCTTGCGGGTGGAAAGAAACTCTAGAATCGCAGTTCTCGCACTGAAATGGCCAAGAAAAACGCAACCCAAACGCAAGCCGGATAGAAGCCCGTTGAATTATAGCAGTTCCATCCGCGCGGAACGCCTGCTTGCATGCGGGTTGCGCAACTATCTTGGCACCGGCAGAGCACGCCTCTAATTCGGAACGACAAACCGCGCAAGCTCGATGGCGGGAAAGTGCGACAGGCCAAGGCCCGAAGTGACATTTTTTGTCACTAGCTGCCGTAAACGGGAACGCCGGGTCCGCAGTCCGAGTTCGTGTAATTTGATAACACATTGAAATTGCGAGTTTAATTGTAGGGAGCTGGTTTTGGGCATTTAGGTACAGCGCTTGCTTCAATGGGTGTACGGCGTGCATCAATCGTCGTCGCAACTTTTCGAAGGGAATCAAAATGAAATCAGTTCAACGCGGTTTTACCCTGATCGAGTTGATGATCGTGGTCGCGATCATCGGTATTCTGGCAGCGGTCGCGCTGCCGGCGTATCAGGACTACACCAAGCGCGCCAAGATGTCGGAAGTGATTCTGGCAGCCTCTGCGTGCCGCACGTCGATTACCGAGGTTTATCAAACTAACTCCGCTGCAAGCTTGCCTCCCGCAAACAGT
>JADGRR010000381.1 GCA_017880745.1 Burkholderiales bacterium | reverse complement strand
CTGGCATTCCCCTTCAACATCCGTCCTTTGCTTGCCGGTTGGAAGCTTCTGTTTCTAAATCGCGGCCCGCGTGAAGAAGACATGGGCCAAAGCACGGAGTGGAACAGAGGCGCTTATCTGGCAGAGGGCGCCGGCCATTGCGGCGCGTGCCATACGCCGCGCAATTCGCTGGGAGCCGAACAAAAGGCGCATGCCTATGCCGGCGGTGTGTCGGAAGGCTGGGATGCGCCCGCGTTCGATGCCGGTTCGCCGGCGCCGGTCTCCTGGACGGCCGACCAGCTCAATTCGTTCTTGGCCAATGGTTGGCAGGCACAACACGGCGCCTCGGCCGGACCGATGGCGCCCGTGACTGAAAATCTGGCCGACGTATCGCAAGAAGATATTCGCGCGATCGCGATCTATATCGCGAGCCTGTCCAAGGGCCGCCCAGTTGCGCCATCGCCGTCTCGAACTGCTGAAACTTCTTCTGCCGTAGCGACCATCTACGCGGGCGCCTGCGGCGTCTGTCATGACAGACCGGCGGGTGACGCGTCGCAGGGTCTACCGCTGTCACTCGGTTCGTCATTGCGCGAAGCGCGGTCGCGCAATGCGCTCAATGTCATCATGCATGGTATTGCGCGCCGTCCAGGAGAGTCCGGGCCGTTCATGCCGGCTTTTGACGGCATGTTGACCGATGCGCAAATCGCGGACCTTGCCGCCTATATCCGAGATCGTTTTGCCGGTGCGCCGGCCTGGAGCAGTATTGGCGACGATATGAGCAAGATCAGGAAGGGCGATCCATCATGACAGTCAGTCTGAATGTGAACGGCCAGGAACGCGCGGTCGACGTCGATCCGGCAACACCACTGCTTTATGTCTTGCGCGAGGATTTGCAACTCAACGCCGCTAAGTTCGGGTGCGGCTTGGGGCAATGTGGCGCCTGCACCGTCATGGTGGACGGCCGAGCGGTATTTTCCTGCTTGCTGCCGGTTGCTGCACTCGCTGGCCGTAAGGTAGTGACGGTCGAGGGTCTCGGCAGCGCTGAAAAGCCAAGCGCGATCCAACAGGCCTTTATCGACGAACAGGCGGCACAATGTGGCTACTGCATCGCCGGCATGATCATGCGCGCGCAATCACTGCTGCAGACAAACTCCAATCCAAGTGATGACGAAATTCGCTCGCATATGCAGCCCAATCTTTGCCGCTGCGGCACGCATATGCGCATCCTCCGTGCGGTACGTCGCGCTGCCAATGCGATGAAATCGGCGCAAGTCGGCGGTAAAGCCGCCAGCCTTGAAGGAGACGTGCGATGACCGCGCATCCGCTCGATATTTCCCGGCGCGCGCTGCTTGCTGGTGGTGGCGCGCTTATTCTGAGTTTTTCTCTCTCACGGGCCCCGGCTCAGGATGCGCCGAAGCCGCCATTGCCTGGCGACCTGAAGAAGGCGCCGTATCTTGATTCCTGGATCCGTATTGGGTCAGACGGAAAGGTGACCGTTTTCACGGGTAAATCGGAGCTCGGCCAAGGAATTAAGACCGCGCTGCGGCAGGTGGCTGCCGAAGAACTGTCGGTAAAATTCGAAGAGGTTGATCTCATTACGTCCGACACCGCGCAAACCCCAAACGAGGGGTTTACGTCGGGCAGCCAATCGATGTCCGATGGCGGCACGGCGATCCTCCATGCTGCGGCGCAGGTGCGCGAGTTGCTGATCGGGTTCGCCGCCACAAAATTAGGCGTCGAGGCCGACACACTGAAAGCCGAAGGTGGCAAGATCGTCGCTGCGGATGGCCGGTCTGTCGGTTATGGGGATTTGGTCGCCGGCGATGTACTGCATGTGCAGGCGGAGCCGCAATCGAAGCGCAAAGACCCGAAGACATTTTCCATCGTCGGACAGCCGATCGCGCGCGTGGATATTCCCGCCAAGGTGACGGGTGGCGTCGCATACATTCAGGATATGCGCATGCCCGGAATGGTGCATGCGCGAATCGTCGTGCCACCGAGCCCGAAAGCGACCATCAGTGCAATTGATACCGCCAGGGTCGAAAAACTGCCCGGAGTTTTAAAGGTACACCGCGACGGTAATTTTTTGGCCGTGATTGCCGAGCGTGAATATCAGGCAGTGGTTGCAATGAATGCGCTGGCTGCGGCGACCACATGGGTTGAGACCGAAACGCTGCCGGACCCGAAAACGATTTACGACTATCTCAAATCTCTTCCGTCCAAAAACGATGTCATCCTCAACCGTACGGCGACAGTGCCACCCGGCGGCAAGATTTTATCCGCGACCTTCAAACGGCCCTATCAGATGCATGGGTCGATCGGCCCGTCTTGCGCCATCGCCCTGTTCAAGGACGATGCGCTTACCGTGTGGTCGCACGGGCAGGGCATGTTCCCGCTGCAGGCATCAATCGCCGAATTGCTCCGTATGCCAAAGGAGAAAGTTCGCTGCATTCACGTCGAGGGCTCCGGCTGCTACGGCCACAATGGTGCCGACGATGCCGGCGCGGACGCGGCGCTGCTGGCTGTGGCGTTTCCGGGACGCCCGGTCCGGCTGCAGTGGATGCGTGATCAGGAGCACACCTGGGAGCCTTATGGCCCAGCAATGGTGTCGGAAATTAGCGGCACGCTTGACGCTGCCGGCAATGTGACTGACTTCAGTTATGACGTTTGGAGCAACACCCATTCGACTCGGCCTGAAGGCGCCGGCAACACGATGGTCGGCTGGCTAGTGTCGCAGCCGTTCGCCCAACCGGCCCCGCAACCGATCCCACAGCCGGCGGGTGGTGGCGACCGCAACGCCATTCCGCTCTACAAGTTTCCAAGCGCGAAGGTGACGCACCATTTTATTCCGCAGATGCCGGTGCGCGTTTCCGCGTTGCGTGCGCTCGGCGCTTACATGAATGTCTTCTCGATTGAGAGCTTCATCGATGAGCTGGCAGCCGCGGTAAATGCCGATCCAGTCGAATTCCGTCTTAAACATCTGGAGGACCAGCGCGCTAAGGACGTGATTGCCACCGTCGCGGATCGCTTCGGTTGGACGAACTGGCGCAAGACCGGGCCCTACCACGGTCGCGGCTTCGCGTTCGCCAAGTACAAAAATCTGGCCGCCTATGTGGCGATCGCGCTCGATCTCGAGGTCGACCGAGATTCAGGCCGCATTCGTCTGGGCCGCGCGGTAGCGGCTGATGACAGCGGGCAAGCGGTCAATCCGGACGGCATCAAAAACCAGGTCGAAGGTGCGATCGTCCAGGCTGCGAGCTGGACCTTGCATGAACAGGTTGCCTTCGACCGTATGCGGATCAAGAGTCGTGACTGGGCTACCTATCCGATCCTGCGATTCGAGGAGGTTTTCCGCAGTGTCGAGGTGCACGTCATTGATCGGCCTGGTCAGCCCTATCTCGGAACCGGCGAGGGTGGGCAGGGTCCGACCGCGGCAGCTATTGCCAATGCTGTGGCGCATGCCACCGGTCAGCGTATCCGCGAATTGCCATTCACAACCGAACGCGTAAAGGGGGCGCTACTGCAAAGCGCATAACCGCGTTGGTCAGGCATCGTTCAGCTTTGTGGCCTCAATATTGTCCGAGTTAGAGAGCAGTTTAGCTCTGGGGGACGGCGTCGGAACCGTGTAACGGGCAAGAGGCGCTTATGGCCCTCGATCCAAAGACATCGGCCGCCACAGCACTGCATCGCTTTGGCTTTGGTCCGCGCGCCGGTTCGATTGCATCGGTCGCTGCCGATCCGCGCGGTGCAATGCTTGCCGAACTCGATCGTCCCGGCGCCGGCCGCATCGCAGATTCCGACCTGATGACGACCTGTGTGTACCGAAATCCTTATCCGCATTGATTAGCTGACGGAATCACCTAACGTCAGTGGACAATGTTCTCACTGTTCTGCTTCGTCCTGGCTGTTTTGGCCTCGCCATTCAAGTCGAAGAGCCGACTTGAG
>JADGRR010000380.1 GCA_017880745.1 Burkholderiales bacterium | reverse complement strand
CACTCACCAACGATCGCGCGCAGGTTGTGGCTTCACGAGCGGCGCACAGTTACGCGCAGCAGAGCCTCGATTCGGAGCAGAAAAAGCTGCGCCTTGGCGCTTCAACAACGGCCACTGTGCTGCTGCAGGAACGCAACCTGGCGACCGCTGAAAACAACCTGATCGCGGCCAATGCCGCCTACGCCAAGGACCGCGCGGGGTTGTACCAGACGCTGGCTACGACGCTTCAGCACTACGGAATCAACCTGGCAGAGGCAGCTACCGGCGAAGTAAAGACGGTGCCCTTGGTGCCGGGCGTGCAACCGGCCAAGAGCGGCAACGAGCCCACGCTGACACCGCCGCCAGCCGAGCCGGTAGTGACTCCGCAGCCGCCACCCACGGGTCGGTAATTTGCAGCACGGCAGGAATGAAAAGGCCTGGCCAAGTGCCGGGTCTTTTTATTGTGGATGTGGAAGCCTTGATTCTCGTGAATGCAACGGCATTGCTTGAGGTCGTGCGTGGATTCAGGCGGGGGGCTAACGTTCAGCAACCAGATCGAGAAGGTCGAAGAATTCCGGAAAACTGATAGACGCCGATTCGGCGCCTTGAATCAGGGTATCGCCCTCGGCGCGGAGTGCGGCTACGCTGAAGGCCATCGCGATGCGATGGTCGCCACCGGAGTCGATGGTTGCGCCATGCAGCGTCTGTCCGCCGGGAACATCGAGGCCATCCTCAAACTCTTCCACCTCCGCACCCATCTCGCGCAGGTTCCGCGCAACGAGGGCGATGCGGTCTGACTCCTTGACGCGGAGTTCCCTGGCGTCGCGAATGCGGATGCCGCCGCTGGTGTAAGGCGCGATAGCCGCCAATACCGGGAGTTCGTCGATGAGTTGTGCAGCGAGGGCGCCGCTGATTTCGGCGGAACGCAAGCCGCCCTCATCGGCTGAAATTTGAACGGTGCCTACCAACTCGGAGTGAAGTTCTTCGAGATTCAGGACTGCGATGCGGGCACCGAGCGCGGTGAGCACGTCGAGCAGCGCGGCACGAGTGGGGTTCAGGCCGAGGGCATCGAGAAGCAAACCGGAGCCGGGGAAAAGGGCCGCGGCGCACAGGAAGAATGCAGCGGAGGAGATGTCTCCCGGCACTGCGGCGTCGATTGCATGGAGGGTTTGCGGTCCTGTCACTGATACGGAATCAATGGCGCGCGTGATCTTTGCGCCGAACGCGCGCAGTGCCAATTCGCTGTGATCGCGAGTGCGCAGCGCTTCTCGCACGGTGGTTGTGCCGGCGGTCTGGAGGCCTGCGAGGAGGACGCACGTTTTCACCTGCGCGCTGGGAACGGGCGTGGTGTAGTCGATGGGTGTGAGCGGAGCGCCTTCGATGAGCACCGGCGCGTGACCGTCGGTGAGCGAGATGAGCGCGCCCATTTCGGTGAGGGGTTTGCGAACGCGCTCCATAGGGCGGCGGGAAAGAGAATCGTCCCCCACGAGCGTGAAGCTGCCTGGCTGGGGCGCGAGCAGGCCGGAGATCATGCGCATCGTTGAGCCGGAGTTGCCACACTCAAGCGGCTGGCTCGACGGAGTCACGCGGCCTGCTACGCCATCCACTTCGACCGCGCCATCGGCGAGTTTGCGGACCTTTGCGCCGAGGGCTTCCATGCAGGCCAGGGTCGATGCGCAATCCGCGCCGGTGGAGAAATTTCTAAAGCGCGAAGTGCCCTCAGCAAATGCGCCGAGCATTGCGTAGCGGTGGCTGATGGACTTGTCGCCGGGGAGGCGGAGGCTGCCCATGATGTTGCGGGCCGGGCGGATGATGCGTTCTTGAGTTGCTGTGTGCAAAGGGGCTCCGGAAGTGTCTATCCAAGTTTAACGGGAAGAAGGGGAGAGGGACTAGGGAGCAGAAACTAGGGACTAGTTGTGGAGTGTCAACAGGTTGTTCCGATTCAAGCCTGCCCTTGAAGCCGGAGTGTTGAGGTTGAGGCTGGCATGTGGGCGGTGGAAGTTGTAGTCGTGCAGCCATAGGTAGAGCTGTTGTTGACGTTGTGCGGAGTTCTGGTAAGAGCGAGCGTAGGCCCACTCGCGGATGGCGGTCTGGATGAATCGCTCGGCCTTTCCGTTGGTACGCGGCGTGTAGGGCCTGGTGAAGCGATGCCGGATGTTGTGCTGTCGCAGGAGCTGTCCAAAAGGGGCGCTGCGATAACAGGGGCCGTTGTCGGTGAGCAGGCGCTGGATGGAAAAGCCGAAGCGTGCGAAGTGCGTCCGGGCCATTTGGAAGAAGCGGGTGGCCGACTGGTGGGTCTGATCGGGCAGCATGGCCGCGAAGCCGATGCGCGAGTGGTCATCGATGGCCACATGCAGATACTCCCATCCGGCACCGCGCGACCTTTTCTGCGGCTGTCGGGTAACACGGCTGCCCGGTTGACGGATGCAGGCCAGGCACTTGATATCGAAGTGGATCATGTCGCCGGGGCGCTCGTGTTCGTAGCGCACCACGGGCGGCGGTGGGTCCAGCGAGGGCAGGCGGTTGAGTCCTGCGCGGCGCAGGATACGGCTGACCGTTGCCCGGCTGAGGCCCAAATCGCGGGCGATGCGCCAGCCGTTGTAGCGCAGCCGGCGAAAAGCCAAAACCTTTTCTAATAAGGCGGATGGTGTTTGGCGGGGTGAGCGATGCGGCCTTGAACTGAGATCGCAAAGCCCGGCCCGACCGCCCTGCTGGTAGCGGCGTACCCATTTGGCCGCGGTCTTGGCGCTGACCTCGAACCGCGCCGCAGCAGCCTTCAAAGTCGCACCCTGCTGAATCACCATCCTGGCCATTTGCTCTCGACTCCGAACCATGGTTCGGGCATTCTGGTGGTAGTCCATTCGGTCTCCTCGAAAAAACTCGTTGCTCGTCACAACCAGCTTCTCTCGCTCAGATCGAATGGACAACCTATTGCAACATCACAACTAGGGACATAGGGACTAAGGGGCTGGAGACTAGGGGCCTTCAAAATGACTACCTGTGGGTAGACGTTTGGAGGCTTTTCATTGTGTATAAAGCGACTACCTGCAGGTATACATTTGGCGAAAAGTGACTACCTGTGGGTATACGAACGCGAAAAAGTGCATCGCGGGTTCAGCATTTGTGGTAACGAAAGCTCATCAATCGATTCACTGAATTCCGTTGAAATGGAAGCCGCCGACGTTGTTTTGATCCAAAGAGGCGGTGGTACAGTTTCAGGATGCGGAAGGTCTTTGCCATCGCCGCGGCTCTGCTGTTTTCGCAGTTCACGGCTGCACAGCAGACGGTTTCGTTTCCAACTTCGGATGGCGGCGTGGTGTTCGCGGATGTGTACGGAACGGGCGACAAGGGCATCGTGCTGGCGCCCGGCGGGCGTTTCAACAAAGAGAGTTGGGCGCCCCAGGCTCATACGCTGGCGGCAGGGTACCGAGTGCTGGCGCTCGACTTTCGCGGCTACGGCCAGTCGCGCGGGCCGGGACAGGCGGACCCGATGGATGCGCCCCTGCATCTGGATGTGCTGGCGGCAGTGCACTATCTACGCGAGAAGGGCGCGAAAAGCATTTCGGTGATTGGGGGCAGCATGGGCGGAGGAGCTGCCGGAGATGCGTCGATCGCATCGCAACCCGGTGAGATCGACCGCGTAGTATTCCTTGGCGCATCGCCGAACGGCCCGGCCGACAAGCTCAATTCGCGAACATTATTTATCGTGGCACGGGACGACGCGAGCGGAGATGGGCCTCGTCTTCCGAAGATTCGGGAACAGTATGAGAAGGCTCCGCAGCCGAAGGAGCTGATCGTTCTGGATGGCTCGGCACATGCACAGTATCTGTTTCAAACAGATCAGGGAGAGCGCGTGATGCGGGAGATTCTGCGCTTCCTCGCGGCGAAATGAATGGCGGAAATGGGCCTGGAATTGTTGGTTCGGAAACTGTAACTGGAAGAATCATCTT
>JADGRR010000379.1 GCA_017880745.1 Burkholderiales bacterium | reverse complement strand
CGAACTGGCGGTCGGGCATGCTGTACTCGTACTCGTTGATGATGTTTATGCCAAATTTCGGCGCCGCTTCCTTGAAGCCTGCGCCCAGTGCCTGGCCGAAGTCGTTCTTGAGCGTGATCATCACCACTCTCTTCTTGCCCAGATCGCTCGCCAGCCTGGCGCCGGCGCGGCCCTGCACTTCGCCCATGGTGGCGGTGCGGAACACATAGTCGCCCGTCAGCGTCACGTCCGGATGGATGGAATACGCCACCACGTAAGGCACTTTCGCGGCCTGAAACAGCGGCGCTGCCGCGCGCGTCGACGCCGAATACGAACCGGACACGCCGACCACCACCTTGTCTTTCTCGATCAGCTTGGTCGCTGCCGGCGTGGCTTCCTTGGGCGAAGCCTGGTCGTCGTAGATGACGAGTTCGAACTTCTCGCCGTTGATACCGCCCTTGGCGTTGGCGTCGGCCACCGCGAGTTTGGCGCCATCCAGAGCCGACTTGCCGTCGGCCGCGGCGAACCCCGTCAGCGGAACGTTGATTCCGATCTTCACCTGGGCCCAGGCGGGTGGGCCAAACTGCAATGCGAATGCCGCCGTTACGGCGATTGCCAGTCTCTTGTGCTTCATGCGATTGACTCCTCGTGACGTTGCGCGATGGATTCCGCCGCTGCTGTCATCCGCTCGGCTTCGCCTTTGCCGGATGCCGTGGACGGCCGCTTGTCTATACAAAGATGCGTTGCCAATGTAGCACCAAAGTTTTTCCGGTGCAAGGGGTTGTATAGACAACAGGAAGTGCGGACAATATCGCTGTTCGCCAGCTCCCTCAAAATTCCGGCAGGAAGGCGTGTGATGCGTACCAAGCGCAAGACGGCAGAGAAAGCCCCGGCTCGCAACGCGGGCGTGCCGTCGTTCCAGCGGATCAAGAACCACATTCTGCAGCGCATACATGCCGGCGAATGGAAGGAAGGCGACCAGATTCCCACCGAAGCCGCCCTGGGCCGGCAGTTCGGCGTGGCGCGGATGACCGTCAACCGCGCCTTGCGCGAACTGGCCACCGAGCAAAGCGTCAGCCGCATCCAGGGCGCGGGAACCTACGTCGCCCAGCAAAAATACCAGTCCACGCTGGTCGCGATCCGCAGCATCGCCGACGAAGTGCGCGCGCGTTCTCACCGCCATGCCTGCGCGGTGAAGCTGCTGGAGAGCACGAGAGCCCCCGCCGCGCTTGCGCGCAAGTTCGACGCTCGGCGCGGCATCCGGCTGTTTCACTCGATTCTGGTGCACTACGAGAACGAGGTCCAGATTCAGGTGGAGGATCGCTGGGTCAACGCCGCCCTCGCGCCCGACTACCTGCGCCAGGACTTCACCCGTTCGACACCGAACGAATACCTGATGCGCGTCGCGCCGTTGCAGGGCGTCAGCTACCGCATCGAGGCGAAACTGCCGCCTGCGGAAATTCGCAAACGGCTGGCCATGCCAGCGGGCGAACCCTGCCTGGTCCTGTACCGGACGACCCGATCCATGGGAATGGTCGCATCCGTGGCCACGATGTGGCACCCGGCCAGCCGCTACCAGCTTACCGGCTCGTTTTGACGCCGGATCCCATCAATAGCGAGGACAACATGAACCACCGCGTCGTCGAGTGCGTACCCAACTTTTCCGAAGGCCGGGACCTGGCGAAGATGCGCCAGATTACCGATGCCATAGAGTCGGTAGCCGGGGTGAAGCTTCTGGATGTCGATTCCGGCGCGGACACCAACCGCAGCGTAGTCACCTTCGTCGGCGATCCGGACAGCGTGGTCGAGGCCGCGTTCCGCGGCATTGCCGCGGCCGCCAGGGTCATCGATATGCGCCGCCACACGGGCGCACACCCGCGCATGGGCGCGTGCGACGTATGCCCCTTCGTCCCGGTCGAAGGCGTGACCATGGACGACTGCGCCGAACTCGCGCGACGACTGGGCGAGCGCGTTGGCAGGGAGCTGGAGATCCCGGTCTACCTGTATGAACACGCTGCCAGCCGCCCCGCGCGCAGGAACCTGGCCGTGGTGCGCAAGGGCGAATACGAAGGCCTGGAAAAGAAATTGCAGGATCCCGGGTGGAAGCCCGACTTCGGCCCGGCCCGCTTCGATCCGCGCTTCGGCGCGCTGATCACCGGTGCGCGCGAATTCCTGATCGCCTACAACATCACGCTCAACAGCACGGACAAGGCTCACGCGACCGATATCGCCCTGGAACTGCGGGAAAAGGGCCGTGTGGCCCGGCGCCGGCAGAAGAATGCGTACTATTCGAGCGGACAGGAATTGCGCTATGCCGAGGGCTCGTTTCCCTGTGGCAATTGCGATTTCGACGGCCAGCGCCTCGAGGATACGCAGCAACACTGCCATGAAACCCACGGCTACTCATTGCGCGATCTGCTCGCTCTGAACGATATCGATGCCGCAAAGTCTGTGGTCGGCCAGAAGGTCTACCGTGCGGGCCTGTTCAAGGCGTGCAAGGCGATCGGCTGGTATGTGGAAGCGTACAAGCGGGTGCAGCTGTCGATCAATCTGACCAACTGGCGCGTGACCTCGCCCCGGGACGTGCTGGAGGCTGCGCGGAAAATGGCGATGGCGCGCGGCTTGGTGGTGACCGGCAGCGAGATCGTGGGACTGGTGCCGTTTCAGGCCCTCTACCAGGCGGGGCGCGCGTATCTGGAAGCCCAGGGCAAGAGCCCGTTCGTGCCCGTCAACGACGTGCTGCAGGCCGCAATGTTCAGCATGGGCCTTGACGACGTGGCGCCGTTCGAGCTGGAAAAGAAAGTCCTCGGCCTGCCCAAGGCCTACGCAAGCGGCCTGATGGACATGCGTTGCCGCGACCTGGTAGACGAGGTGAGCCGCGGCACGCCGGCCCCCGGCGGCGGATCCATCGCGGCTCTCGCCGGAAGTCTGGGCGCGGCCCTCGCATCGATGGTAGCCAATTTGACGCAGGGCAAGGCCGGCAGCGAAATGGCCGAGCAGCAGCTCCTGGCGGCCGCCGAAAAAGCGCAGCGCGTGAAAGACGCCCTGATGCTGGCGGTGGACGAAGATACGTTTGCCTTCAGCGCTTACATCGACGCGCGCCACCTTCCCGCGGGCACTGCCGAGGAGAAAGCCCGGCGCGAGGCGAAGATGCAGGAAGGCCTCAAGCTCGCGGTCGAAGTGCCGCTACGCACTGCGCGCCTCAGCTATGAAGCCATGGAAGCCGCGGAAATGACCATGCGGCACGGCAATCCAAACTGCATCACCGACGCGATGGTGGGCGTCACCGTCGCATCCGCCGGCGTGCGCGGCGGCATCTGGAATGTCCTGATCAACCTCAAGGACATCGCTGACGCCACCTTCGTCGCCGAAATGGAACCCACCTGCGCCAAGCTGCTCGACCGGGCCAACGCGCTCCTGGCGCGCGCGACCAGCGACGGAAACGCACGTCTTGACGCGATGCTGCGAAAGTAGTTTCCCGTAAGCGAGGAACTGCCGTAAATGGCGAAGATTTCGATAACTGGTTAGCCTGCATCTGCAAACGTGGGGGGATGACGATCGCCAACTATTGTTTGGACCGGCTCACGATCACACCATCACGCCCGGCGCCTGCAGCCGTCACCCGGCTGGAGGCGAGGCCAGGAATCGTGTTTCGAAGATCTCGCACGGCACCGGTTTGCTGAATAAAAAGCCCTGCATTTCGTCGCAGCTCAGCAAGCGCAGCAGACGCGACTGCTCCTCGGTTTCGACGCCCTCGGCCACCACTTTGAGGTTCAGCGAATGCGCCAGATTGATGATGGTGGACACCAGCGCCAGCCCCTCCGGCCCGGCGGTCATGTCGATCACGAACGAGCGGTCGATCTTCAGCGTGTCCACCGGCAGTTTGGCAAGGTAGCTGAGCGAGGAGAAGCCGGTGCCGAAGTCGTCGATGGCGACGCTCACGCCCATGGCG
>JADGRR010000378.1 GCA_017880745.1 Burkholderiales bacterium | reverse complement strand
CGAGAATCTGGGCCAGCATCGGCCCTTTCATGATCTCGCGGATCAGGCCGAAGTAGACCACGATGCCCAGCGTCGCCAGCACCAGCACCGCGATCGGCGCGCCCAGCAACGGGCCGGCGCCGAGCAGCGTATAGACCACGAACGCCACATACATGCCGAGCATGACAAAATCGCCATGCGCGAAATTGAGGATGTTCATCATGCCCCAGACCAGCGTGAGCCCTGAGGAAAACAGCGCATAGACGGCGCCGAGCAGCAGTCCGCCGACAATCACCTGAACGAGGATAGTGGACATGCCGGCGATCGGTCTCGCGGGTTGAGCCTTGCTGGGGTAGCCAAGCGGTCAAACAATGAGGGCGGGGCTAACGCCCCGCCCCTGCGATCTCACCAGCCTTTGTAGGGCATCTCCGGCGCCTTGGTGGTGGCGGTTTTCGGCCAGACGCTGACGTAATTCTCGCCGTCCTGCAACTGGATCATCATGCCCGACGCCAGGGTGTTCTGGCCCTTGTCGTCGAACTTGATGCCCTTATAGCCCATCATCAGCTGATCGGGCTTGAGGTCGGTGGCCTTCAGGGCCGCCTGGATCTTGGCCGGATCGGTCGAGCCGGCGCGGTCGATCGCATCGCAGAGCACCAGGAAGCCCTGCATCTGTCGCCCGGTGGTATCATCCATGTCGTCACCGGTCTTCTTCTTGTACATCTCGGCGATCAGCGCGGTCGGCGAGCCCGGAGGTCCGACGCTCCACGACGAACGGTTGAGCATGCCGACCGAAATCTTGCCGACCGACTTGGCGTAGGACGGATCGGAATATCCGGAGTCGTCGCCGATGATCATCGGCGGCTTGTAATCGAGCGCCTGCATGGTCTTGGCGTACAGGATCGCATCCGAAGTGTAGGCGACCATGATGACGACGTCGGGCTTCTTCTCCTTGAGCTGCAGCACCTGGCCCTGCACGTCGGTGGCGTTGACGGCATAGGCGATATCGAGCGCGATCGGCTGGCCATTTGCCTTGAACAGGTCGGCGACCACGGTCGCGACGGAAGTGCCGTATTCGGTGTTGTCGTGAACCAGTGCAACGCTGTCGGTTTTGACGCCGGCGGCCTTCATGTCCTTGAGGAAGTCATAATAAAGCTTGGCGAAATCGGCGGCCACCGGCGTCACGCGGAAGAACCACTTGAAGCCGCGCTCGGTGAGGTTGGCGGCAACCGACTCGCCGTTGACGAAAGGAATTCCGTATTTCTCGGCAATCGCGCTCGCGGTCAGCGTGATGCCTGACTGATAGGCGCCGACCAGCGCAACCACCTTCTCCTCGGTGATCAGCCGCAGCGCCTGGTTTTGTCCTGTCGCCGGGCTGCCCTGGTTGTCGGCGAAGACCACCTCGACCTTGGCGCCGCCGAGCCCGGCCAGGCCGGCGTTCTTCGCCAGCGGGAAATTGCCGAACTCCGGATGCGCGTTGTTGATGATGTCCATCGCCAACTCGAACGCGGCCTTGGCATGGACACCGGCACTGGCGGCGCTGCCGCTCAGTGGAAATATCGCGCCGACCTTGACGGTCTTGTCCTGCGCCGAAGCGTTGCCGGCAAGAACAACGGCAATCGAGGCGGCACACAGCAGCCCGAGGACATGTTTGAATCTCATGTTGAGGTCTCCGAAACGTTTCCAGGTGATGCCAGGGTTTGACCCAGGGATAAGCAAGAAGCATACCCCGCAATTCATTGCATGCCCGGTTGGCAGGGGCAAGTTGCGGCGGGATGCAGGTTACGGCATGACCATCACAGGGGCTGTTCCGCTGCGCTGCCCGCAGGCTGCGCCGCCTTGACACCGATGTAGATCGTGTTGCTGGCGTCGCGATGTTGCAGCGGGTTGTCGAAGGTGACGACATGCGCCGCGGAAGTTGCGAAGGCCCCGGCCAGCACCATCCGGAATTCATCATCCGGGGGCTCATTCGACCACAGCGCGAAAACGCCGCCGGAATGCAGATGCCGGGCGAGCGCCTTGAGCCCCGCCGGCGTGTAGAGCGCGGCGTGGCGCGGGTGCAGCAGGGCGCTGGGAGAATGATCGATATCGACCAGCACCGCGTCAAAGCGGCGACTCGGCGTGCTCTGATCGAAGCCTTCAGCGCTCGGCGACATCGCGAAGAAATCGCCATTGACGAAACGGCAGCGCGGATCGCCGGTCAGTTGCTTGCCCAGCGGAAGCAAACCCTGCTGGTGCCATTCGATGACCTCGGCCAGCGCGTCGACCACGATCAGCGATCGCACGCGGCTATCCTCAAGCGCGGCTTGCGCGGTGTAGCCGAGCCCGAGACCGCCGACCACGACGTCGAGGTCGCCTCGCTCAAGCGCCGCCAGCCCGATCCGCGCCAGCGCGATCTCGGCGACGGTAAAAGCGCTCGACATCAGGAACTCGTCGCCGAGTTTTATCTCATAGACGTCGGCGCCGGTGGTGAGCAGCCTGCGGCGCCGCAGGCTGAGCACGCCCATTGGCGTCGGGCGAAAATCCAGCTCCTCGAAATACAGGCTCACTCGCTCAACCGCCCTGACTGCGACGCCAACCGCGTCGCCAATGCGTTCCCGCGGGTTTGCCGCGGCTCCTGGCAACAAGCCCATCGCCGCGCGCTTGCCAAGCCCGGGACGGAGCGAGTAGAACGACGCACGCTTGCGAGCGATTTGCCTGATGCATCGCAGGAACTGCAGGAAATCAGCATAAATATCTGATATTATTCAGATATCTTGGGGAATGGTGTAACGGTAGCACAACAGACTCTGACTCTGTTTGTCTAGGTTCGAATCCTAGTTCCCCAGCCAGCTTTGCCCGGGCGACCGAGCCCCTATCCACCGCCGTAAGGTAGCGCAAAGGCACATCTCGCGCCGTGCCCACCTCTGTTCGCGCCCCATGCGGTGGCATGCACACCCTTGCTTGCGCATGCGCGCGAGCCGGCCGCGCGCCCATCCGCGAGCTTGATCGATAGCGCCGATGGAAATGTCAGACAGCAATCAAGTCGAATTTGGAACGGTCATTCCGGGACGCACGGCGAACCCGGAATCTCGAGATTCTCAGATGTGCAAGAGCGCATCTGAGGTTCGTTGCTTTGCATCGCCCCGGAATGACCTCGAAAATAATTCGCGTTCTGGCGGCGCGATTAACGCCCGAGCTTTGCCAAATCATCCGCCCTCCGAAATGCCGAGGGCGCGGGGAATGCCGGGTGCCCGATGCACCCGCAGCCTCGAGTGCGCTGGGGGTAGTCAATATGCACTCGAGTATTCACAGCGGAGGCACCGGAAAACATCCGGCATTCCCCACGCGATGGTGTTACGCCTTATACGTGATCTCCCCGGCAACGAGTTCCTTTTTGTCACCGTCACCCGCGCGGCTTGAACGGCATCTCATCTCCCGGTTGGGCTGAGTGTGCCTCCGCGCAGGCTTGGCATCAGCAACGGATGCCAGGACCACACGACTTCGACGTCCGCAACACTGCCGCTCGTCCTGCGCGCCGACCTTCGCTCACGAGGCTTTCCAGCCCGCCCGTCGGGCAAGAGTTGGCGCCACCGCCCGAAGCTCTTGCTTATATGGGCCGCAGGCTGGTTTATGCCCTGCCAACGTAACCCAGAACGAACTTCAAACTGGATCAAGCCCAGGGGCAAGGTCAGCAGGGAAATTGGCGCTCGACGCATCTACTCGGCTCGGTGCAGTTGTGGGTACCGCCGCGCTCTCCCGTTTGCTTTAGCAAGCGTAGCCCCCGGGGTGAGCAGCGCGATACGCGGGATAGATTTCGGGGTAAACACCACCTGCATAACGCTTCGCAGATACGGGGCGACTCGCTGTCACGGCAACAGGAATTTCAGTCGCGCCGACTGGCGCTCCAGCTCGCGATGCAGGGCATGGCCGCTATCGGGATCGCAGGCATTCTTGAGATACTTGTCGAGCAGCGCGACCTCGCGGGTCAGCAACGGGC
>JADGRR010000377.1 GCA_017880745.1 Burkholderiales bacterium | reverse complement strand
GTGCGAAGGCGGCGTGTCGCCGTTGAAGCCGCAGGAAATCACCGCTCTACTCGGCCAGATCGACAGCTGGCAATTGCGCAGCGGCGTCATCACCAAGACGTATGAATTCAAGAACTACTACCAGACGATGGCGTTCGTGAACGCCGCGGCATGGGTGTCTCACCGCGAGGACCATCATCCCGACATGCTGGTGGGCTACAACAAGTGCAAAGTCTCCTGGAACACCCACTCCGTGGGCGGCATCTCGATGAATGATTTCATTTGCGCGGCGAAGATCGAGTCCCTTTGCCAGATTTGAAGGGGGATGGGATGCTCGCCGGCCAGGTGATCGCGGCTTACGGCCGGCATTATCTGGTTGAAACCGGCGACGGCCGCCAATACGCCTGCTTTCCGCGCGGCAAGAGGAGCACGGTCGCCTGCGGCGATCGCGTGATGTTCGCCCGGACTGCGGACGAACAAGGCGTGATCGAGGCGGTGGACCCGCGTTCAACCCTGTTCTCGCGTTCCGCCGCGCACCGCCAGAAACTGATCGCCGCCAACGTCTCCCAGCTCGCCATCGTCGTCGCCGCCGAGCCCAGCTTCAGCGAGGAATTGATCAACCGCTGCCTGGTGGCTGCCGAATACCAGAACATGCGCGCCCTGATTCTGCTCAACAAGTGCGACCTGAAGGAAGCCGCGATGGCGGCGCTGGCGCGACTCGAACCCTACGCCCAGGCCGGTTATCGTATGGTCCAGTTATCGGCACTGGAGGGCGCGGAGGCGCTGCGGCCGCTGCTCGCGCGCGAGTCTACAGTGCTGGTCGGGCAGTCCGGCATGGGCAAGTCCACCATCATCAACGCGCTGTTGCCGGATGCGCGCGTCGCCACCAGGGAAATCTCGGTCTTTCTCGCTTCAGGCCGCCACACTACGACCCAGGCGCGGATGCACCGCCTCGATGCCGACAGCACCCTCATCGATTGCCCCGGCCTGCAGGAGTTCGGTCTGCATCACCTGTCGCAGCAAGATATCGAAGCCGGTTTCGTCGAATTCCGGAGTTATCTCGGGCATTGCCGCTTTCAAAACTGCCGTCACCTGAGCGAACCGGGTTGCGCCGTGGCGCAAGCCGCTCTGGAAGGGGCGATTCACCCGCGGCGCCTGGACATGTTCCGCCGCATCAGCCGCGCCGAAACCGGGCAAAAATAGTCATGCAGCCGCTGTTCAGCTCGCTCAACCTGCTCGAGGTCCATCACCTGAAGAACCTGCTCGAGGCCGAAGGCATCCGCTGCCACATCAAGAATGAACTGCTCAGCCGGCTTGCCGGAGAAATCCCGTTCATCGAATGTGCGCCTCAACTGTGGCTGCTCGACGAGCGCGACCTCGAGCGCGCCAGGCGGATCGTGGCCGACTTCGGCCGCAGCCCGATCGCCAAGCCGCCATGGCAGTGTCCGGGCTGCGGCGAAGCGCTGGAAGGCCAGTTCAGCGCCTGCTGGCACTGCGGCGCGATACGACCGGAAAGCTGACCGGGATGCGCCAGCGGCGGGACGAACACCGCGCACGCATTGCGCTCGCGTGCGCCGCGCGTGGCGCTACCGGCGGCTGTCCATGCTACCGGCGGCTGTCCATATAACCGCCGATCGCGCCAAGGATGATGGCGCCGACGCCGACGTTCGCCACCGGCGCGGGTGCTGCGCGCCCTCGGCCGCGCCGCTAAGTGAGCGCTCTCGCAATCGCCAGCAGCAGCAAGATGAACAGGATCACGACCAGCGCCCGCCATACCAGGCCGATGGTGCTGTCGAGAAAACCGACGTCAGCTTCGTCCCCCAGGCCCAGCTCCGGCCGGTCGACCGGATTCAGTTCGGACGGAAACGGCATACCCAGGCGCACGCCCATGGCCCCCGCGCCGCTGGCGAGCACCACGCCGAGCGACGGGTCGGGCCATTTGGCCGCCTGCGCACGCCAGCAGTAGGCTGCGTCCTCGAAATCGCCGACGACCGCGAAGGCGATTCCGGTCACCCGCGCCGGCGCCCAGTCGAGCAGCCGAAACACCCGAGCGGCGAAGCTGCCGAATGCCGCCAGCTCGGCATCACCGCTGTCGGCCCAGCGGCGGTGCAGGAACGACGACAACCGGTAGAGTATCGCCCCGCTCGGCCCGGGCAGCAGCACGAACCGGAACACCACCGCGAACACATGCTGATACGAAGCCACCAGCGCCTTTTCGATGGTAAGCCTGACCACCTCCTCGACGCTGAGCCGCTCGCAGCTCGCGCCGTGCCATTCGCCCAGGATCGCGCGCGCCTTGTCCAAATCGCCGTTCTTGAGCGCCCAATGAATGTCGGTGAAATAGTGCCCCACCTGGCGAAAACCCATGGTCACGTAAAGTATGAGCACGTTGAAAGCCAGGGCCAGCAGCGGCGACAGGTGACGGAGCAGGTAATAAACCGCGATTGCGGCGAGCGTCAGCGGCACCACGCCCAGCATCCACGCGATCATCCCGTGCTGGGGTTCGCCGGCATTGAAGTGTTGCTGCAGGAAGTTCGCAAAACGCACCGCCCGGGATACCAGGTATTTGCGGTCGGCGAGCGGCCGCCATTGCTCGAGCAGCAGCGCGATGATCAGCGAGATGAGGCTCATTGGGGAGCAGGGCTCTTTAGGAAACAGCGCGGCCAGATAGCGACATGGTACAAGCTCGAAGATACCATACGCCCTCCGCTGGCTCAAACGCCTACGCTTATGTTCGTCGCGCGCTCTTGGCGCGCGGCTATTCTGGAATATCTAAGAACCCGTTGCAAAATGAATTTTGCAACGGGCCAATATTGGGAAACATGAGGGGAGGTATCCGCTCAATTTGAAACAAACTCCTACGCAGTCAGGAACGCGTAGAAGTTCATCAGCATTCCCGCCGTCGCGCCCCAGATATAGCGCTGCTCGAAAGGCATGGCGTAGTAATGCCGGGTGCGGCCCTGGTACTGCAGGGTATTGCGCTGATGGTTGCCGGGATCGAGAAAAAACGTCAACGGCACCTCGAATGCCTCCGCCACCTCGAATGCGTCCAGGCTAAGCGCCAGCGGCGGATTCACCAATCCGACCACCGGGGTGACATGGTAGCCGGTGACCGTGGTGTACTCGGGCAACGTACCGAGCACCTCCACCCGCGACTGCGGCAGGCCGATTTCCTCGAATGTTTCGCGCAATGCTGTCGCTGCAGGGGACTCATCGTGGGCTTCGGTGCGGCCTCCGGGAAAACTGATCTGGCCGGCGTGGTCGTACAGGTGGTCGGTACGCTGGGTGAACAGGATGGTGAGCCCTGCGTCGCGCCTGACTACCGGCACCAGCACCGCCGCCGGCCGCAGTTCCTCGGTCTGACGCCACAGGTGACCATCCCCTGTGGCAATCGGCGTCACTGCGCGGCCGTCGGCGAAGCGCTGGCGCAGCCAGGCTTCGGTGGCGAGCTCATTTATATCCCGCAGGTCGCTTGCTCCAGATGACATAGGGTGATTGTAGCCCGAAAACCCGCGCGGCCCGAATGGCCCGGGCACCCACGGCGGCGACGTCGATCGCGCCAAAAAAGCGAAGCGCCACGGACCATGCCGTGGCGCTTCGCTATCAGTATCCCGGCCGGGCGCAGGAGAGACCGCGCTACGCTCCGGTCACTTGATCGCCTGCAGCTTGTCGTACGTGTCTCTGGGCCAAGGCAGCGGACTGCCGTCGGGCTGCTTGCCCTCTTTGTAGTACTTCTGTACTGCGGCGATGAATGGCTTGCGGTCGACTTTGACTACCGTCTTGCCGCGTTTGGCGAAATCACCGGCCAGCCTCTTCTCTGCTTCGACAATCTCGCCGGTAGCGCGCGCCGCCGCCTCACGGAACACCTCGGTGAAAGTCTTCCTGTCGGCGTCGGAGAGTTTCGTCCACAGCGGCGCGCCGATGATGGTCAGCAGCGCTTCGGTGATATGCCCGGTCAGCATGATGTGCGTCTGCACTTCGT
>JADGRR010000376.1 GCA_017880745.1 Burkholderiales bacterium | reverse complement strand
CAGCGGCAAACTAGGCAGCACAATTGTATACAATATACTATACTGGTCTGATGGATCGACTGATGCAGCCCGGCCTGACTGCGAACCGCGATGAATTGCGAATCGCATATTTCGATGAACGAGGCAATGGATCGAGGCACCTTCGCCAAGCACGCGCTTTCAATCAATAGAGGGAATAAGCTCATGAAGATCGTGGTCATCGGGGGTGGTTGGGCGGGCTGCGCCGCCGCAATCGCCGCGGCCAAGCAAGGCGTCGATGTGACCCTGCTCGAACGCACCGACTCGCTGCTGGGCACTGGATTAGTCGGGGGTATTTTCCGCAACAATGGGCGCTATACGGCGACAGAAGAAATGGTCGCCATGGGCTGCGGCGAAATGTTCGACGCCATGGATGCGTGCACCACTCATACCAACATGGAATTCCCGGGCCACAAGCATGCGTCCCTTTACAGCATAGCCACCATCGAACCCGAGGTGCAGCGCTCGCTCGCCGCTGCCGGAGTCGATGTGCGCTACCAGGTTCGAATCGCCGAGGTCGAGATGGACGGCACCCGGCTCCGGGCAGTAAAGACCCACGAGAACAAGGGAGGCATCCGTTTCGAGGCCGACGCCTTCGTCGAGACCACGGGCACGTCGGGCGTGGTCACCGTCTGCAACAAGTACGGCAATGCGTGCTCCATGTGCGTGCTGCGCTGCCATACCTTCGGCACGCGCGTCGGCGTTGCCGCCCGTGCCGGCGTGACCGAAATCTCCGGACGCAAAGGAGACCAGGTCGGCGCCATGAGCGGCTCATGCAAGCTTCTGAAAGAATCACTCGCTCCGCATATTCGAGAAGAGCTCAATCGCAAAGGCGTAGTGATCGTGCCGATTCCGGGCGCGGGGAACGGGAGCGATCACAAAGTCTCGATCAAGGCCTGCCAGCAATATTCGCAGCCTGAGTACACGCAAAGCATCGTGCTGCTCGATACGGGCCACGCCAAGCTCATGACGCCCTATTTTCCACAGGCCGAGTTGCGCAGGATTCCCGGCTTCGAGAACGCGCGTTTCGAGGATCCCTATTCCGGCGGTATCGGCAACTCGATCCGCTTCGTCGGCATGGCGCCGCGTGACGATGCACTCAAGGTGGATGGCATAGACAATCTGTTCTGCGGCGGCGAAAAAGCCGGCTTGCTGGTCGGCCACACCGAGGCGGTGGTTACGGGCGTGCTTGCGGGCTACAACGCCGCGCGCTTGACTCTCGGCCAAGCGCTGCTGGTCCTGCCAGACTCCCTCGCCATCGGCGACGCGATCCGGCATGTGCGCGAACAGATGCAGACCGAGAAAGGACTGGGACTGAAATTCACGTTCTCGGGTTCCGTTTATTTCGAGCGCATGAAGGAACGCGGCTCGTACACGACCGACATTGGCGCAATTCGCCGGCGTGTAGAGGCCGCCGGCCTGACCGACGTTTTCGCTGCGCGTACCGAATTGGATGCGCGCCGCGTAGCCCGCGCTGCGTAGCACCGCAACGATCGAGCCGATTCGCCACGGTCGCGACGCGGCCAGCACCTCGACGCCGGGCGTTTGAGGCTGGGCTGGCAGGATTCCATCGCACTCCGCATCGCTCGCAGCGCGCGGTATCGCCGCTTCTGCTCAAACGATGTCGAATCGCACGCCTTGCGCGAACGGCACTGCATTTGAATAGTTGATGGTATTGGTAGCGCGCCGCATGTACGCTTTCCATGCGTCGCTGCCTGCCTCGCGCCCGCCCCCGGTTTGTTTTTCACCGCCGAATGCGCCGCCGATTTCCGCCCCACTCGGTCCAATGTTCACGTTGGCGATACCGCAATCACTGCCTGCGGCCGAAAGGAACAATTCCGCTTCGGTGACATCCCGCGTGAATATGCTGGATGCGAGGCCCTGGGGCACATCGTTCTGCATTCCCATGGCATCGGCCATGTCGCGATAGGCCATGACGTAGAGAATGGGCGCGAACGTTTCCTGTTTGACGATCTCAATTTGCGCCGCCATCTCGCAGATCGCGGGTGCGGCATAAAACGCATTCGCCGCGGACGGGAACTCCTTGCGTTCGCCTCCGAACACGGCGCCGCCCTGCACGCGCGCGAGATCGAGCGCGCTGCGCATCGAAGCGAACGCCGGCGCGTCGATGAGCGGCCCGACCAGCACGCCGGCCTCGAGTGGATTACCGATGGGCAGGCTCGCGTATGCCCGCTTGAGACGCGCGACCAGCTGATCCCGGAGGGATTCATGCACGATCAGCCGGCGCAGGGAGGTGCAGCGCTGTCCCGCGGTACCAACCGCGGCAAAGACGATGGCGCGCATGGCAAGATCGAGATCCGCGCTCGGCGCCACGATCGCGGCGTTGTTTCCGCCCAATTCCAGGATCGAACGGCCGAATCGGCCTGCGACGCGCGTCGCGACGGCTTGGCCCATGCGCGTGCTGCCGGTCGCGCTGATAAGCGGCACCCTGGCATCGCCGACCAGCACCATTCCCGCGTCCGATTCGCCGAGCACGAGGGTGCAGAGCGGTCGCGGCAGGTCCGGAAACCCGGTCAATGTCTGGTCCAGCAGCGCCTGACAGGCGAGCGCAGTCAGGCACGCCTTTTCCGATGGTTTCCACACCAGCGTGTTTCCGCAGACCAGCGCAAGCGCCGCGTTCCATCCCCAGACCGCAACGGGAAAATTAAATGCGGTAATGACACCGCAAACGCCAAGCGGATGCCAGGTCTCCATCATGCGGTGTCCCGGCCGTTCGGAGGCGATGGTCAAGCCGTAGAGCTGGCGCGACAGGCCGACGGCAAAATCGCACATGTCGATCAGTTCCTGCACTTCGCCCAGGCCTTCGGAAAGTATTTTACCGGTCTCGATCGAGACGAGTTCGCCCAGCGCCGCTTTGCGCGCGCGCACCAGCTGCCCGAACGTTCGGACGACGTCCCCGCGCCTGGGCGCCGGGGTCGTGCGCCATTGCAGCGAGGCAAGACGCGCGGCTTCGACAGTCTCACCGATCTCTGCCGATGTGGCAGGCGTGAAACTGCCGAGCGTTTCTCCGGTGATCGGCGTGCGCGCGCTCAGGCCGTGGCCGGTCACGCTGCGCAGATTGACGCCGAGTTGCCCCAGCAATACCCGCGCGCGCTCAGGCAGCGCGCCGGGCAGTGGCAGCCGAGCGTGCGCCATCTGCTCCCTCCTCGTCGACGGCATAGTGGCGACCGAAACGGTTTTCAAGAAACATCTCCAGCGGAACTTGCTCCTGGCGGATCAAGCCGCGATCCGGGATCTTTCCCGCGGTCATCAGATCGACCATCGCGCACACGCCGGCGGCGGTGGTCAGCTGGATTGCGGAAAGCAGCTTGCCCCGTACTTGCTTCGCGTACACTTTGCGAACGAACGTTTCCTGCGTCAGGCGTCCGTGCTTCTGGCCGGTCACGGTGACAAAAATCAGAACGAGGTCCTGTGTGGTCATCGGAATCGCCGCTTCGAAGACATCTTTGAGGATGTCCCGATGCAGACCGAGGCGCAGGTCTCGAATCAGGATCTTCACAATGTCCCGGTGTCCGGGATATCGAACCGTCTTGTAATTCAGGTTCTCGACGCGTCCTGCCAGAGTCTCGCACAGCGTCCCCAGCCCACCCGAGGTGTTGAAGGCCTCGTAGGTCACGCCATCGAGGGAAAACTCTTCGCCTTCCTCCAGCGCCTGCACCTCGCGCAGGGTGCCATCGACGATGGCCTCGCAGGGATTGCAGTATTCGTTGATCAGGCCGTCGGTGCTCCAGGTCAGGTTGTACTTGAGCGCGTTGCTCGGATAGATCGGCAGCGCGCCCACCCGCATTCTCAGGTCCCTCAGGGAATCGAAGTGCCGCGCCGCGCTGTTGGCGGCGATGGAAATGAAACCGGGGGCGAGGCCGCACTGCGGGACGAAGGCGCTGGCGGCGCCTTCAGCGAGTCGTTTCACCGCGCGCGTGCTCTCG
>JADGRR010000375.1 GCA_017880745.1 Burkholderiales bacterium | reverse complement strand
AAAAGGGGCACGCCCCCTTTTATATCCCCCATATGAGGAAATCCCGCCCCTCATGCTCCCGTGGGCCCTGGATCGGCCCGTTGCAAAATTCATGCTGCGACGGGCTCTAAGCCTGCTTGTCGTTTTTCTCGAGCGTGATGCCGACCAGCTCCAGTACCGCGCCGGCGAGCACGAGCACGATCCCGCTGGTGAGGTCGTAAGGCAGCCAGATGAACAACGCACCCAGCAACACGAGCAGCGCGCCAAGGCTGCGGCGCAGCGGTTTGTTCCTGATCATCAGCGCAATTCCCCGTTGTCTAGAACCCGTTCCAAAATGAGAGGATACCTCTCCTCATGCTCCGCCGGAGCAGCCCGTTGCAAATTCATTTTGCAGCGGATTCCTAGCGCGTGGGCGCGGTCATTCGTGCGCGGCCCTATACGATCATCAGGAAACCGCAAATCGCGCCGTCGCAGTGTGACGCAGATCAAACAACCTGCTGTCTCTGAACCCGCCCGGCGCGGCGGCGCATTCGCCCGGTGCACGGTGCCTCGGCGGTCATCAAGGGATAAGCGACGGGTTTTTTGACCAATGTCAACAGGGCCGCAGCGTTTGTGGTTACGATGAAATCCAACCCTTATCAGGAGGACGCGATGAGTTCCAAGTCGAAGTCCGCAACAGTCCGCAGCGCGGCGCGCACGCGCGCCGCCAAGCCCACAGGCAGGCAGGCGCGCAGGGCGACCACGGCACCTGAGGTTTGGGAGCAAACCGCACAGGTGCCCGACGAACGCGATGACGAGATCGATTGCCAGCGCATCGTCCAGGGCGACAGCAGCCGTAGCCTGCCTCTGTATTACGACGATTACAACTGAGCGCTGATGGGCGGCAAGGGGCGGGAGCAATGCAAAATCCCGTAGAGATCGTGTTGCGCGGCATTCCTCATTCCGGTGCGCTGGAACGCTACATCGGTGAACAGGCGCGCAAGCTGGATCGGGTTTGCGACCGCCTCGTCAGGTGCCACGTGATCGCCGAGGTACTGCATCGGAAAAAGCAGCAAGGCGCGCAGTTCGCGGTGCGGCTCAACATCACACTGCCGGGGACGGAGGTCGTGGTCAACCGCGAACACCCCGAGGACGTCTATATTGCGCTGCGCGACGCGTTCGATGCGGCCGGCCTCCAGCTCGAGGAGCATATGCGCCGCCAGAGCAACATCGAACCGCGTTCCCGCAATGGGACGCCCCATCCGCACAAGTAGCCGCGACGCCGATACCAAGGAGACAGGCATATGACCGCCAAACAGGTGATTTTCCACGAGGACGCGCACGCCAAGATCGTACGCGGCGTGGCCGTGCTCGCCAATGCGGTGAAGGTCACCCTCGGGCCAAAAGCGCGCACGGTGATGCTCGAGCGCGCCTACGGCGCGCCCACCATCATCAATTCCGGCGTCATCGTGGCCAAGGAGATCGAGCTCAAGGATCGTTTCGAGAACATGGGCGTACAGATGGTGCGGGAGGTCGCCGCCAAGACCTCGGAAGTGGCCGGAGACGGTACCACCACGGCTATGGTGCTGGCGCAGGCCATCGTGCTGGAGGGCATGAAATACGTCGCCGCAGGCATGAATCCGATGGACCTGAAGCGCGGCATCGACAAGGCGGCCGAGGCGGTGGTGGCGGAGTTGAAGCGTCTCGCCCGGCCCTGCAGCGGGCGCAACGAGATCACGCAGGTAGCAGCCATATCCGCCAATTCCGACAGCAGCATCGGCGAGATGATCGCCAATGCGATGGAAAAAGTGGGCAAGGACGGCGTGATCACGGTCGAGGACGGCCGCGGCCTGGCGAGCGAACTGGAGCTGGTCGAGGGTATGCAGTTCGACCGCGGTTTCCTGTCGCCGTACTTCATCAACGTCGCGGATAAGCAGCGCTGTGTCCTGGAGGACGTGTATGTGCTGCTCTGCGACAAGAAGATTTCCGCGATCCACGATCTGCTGCCGCTGCTGGAGAAGGTCGCCAAGTCGGCGAAGCCGCTTTTGCTCGTCGCCGAAGACGTGGAGGGCGAGTCGTTGGCGATGCTGGTGGTCAACAGCCTGCGCGGCGTGCTCAAGACCTGCGCCGTCAAGGCGCCCGGGTTCGGCGACAGGCGCAAGGCCATGCTCGAAGACATCGCGGTGCTCACCGGCGCTCGCGTGGTGGCGGAGGAGCTTGGCCTCACGCTCGAGCGCGCGGATCTCGATCATCTGGGCCGGGCGCGGCGCATCGAGGTGGACAAAGACACCACCACCATCATCGGCGGCATGGGCGAGCCGAACGCGATCGATGCGCGCATCGCCGCGATCCGGCGCGAGATCGAGCAGGCCACCAGCGATTACGACCGCGAAAAACTGCAGGAGCGCGCGGCCAAGCTCGCAGGCGGCGTCGCTCTGGTCAAGGTCGGCGCCGCGACCGAGACCGAGATGAAGGAGCGCAAGTCGCGCGTCGAGGACGCGCTGCATGCCACCCATGCCGCGGTCGAGGAGGGCGTGCTCCCGGGCGGCGGTGTCGCATTGCTGCGCGCCCGGCAGGCGATAAGATCGCTTCGCGGCGACAACCCGGACCAGGACGCGGGTATAAAGATCGTGCTGCGCGCGCTGGAGGAGCCGCTGCGGCAGATCGTTGCCAATGCCGGCGACGAGCCGTCGGTGATCCTCAACCGCGTGCTCGAGGGCACGGGCAACTTCGGCTATAACGCGGATACGAGCGTGTTTGGCGACATGGTCGCGATGGGTGTACTCGATCCGTGCAAGGTGACGCGCTCGGCGCTGCAGAATGCCGCCTCGGTCGCGGGACTGATCCTGACCACCGACTGCATGGTGGCGGAGCTGCGCGAGGAGGCACCCCAGGGGCAAGCGCCTGGCCCGGACATGGAGATGTGAAGCGTTCAATTGCGCGCTCTGCGGAGAAACCAGCATGCAAAGACCCGTTGCGCATAACGCCGACATCGCGCGGGTCTTCGGCGAAATCGCGGACCTGCTCGAGATCGAACAGTCCAACCCGTTCCGGATACGCGCCTACCGCAATGCGGCGCGCATCATCGAAGCGCTGCAGCTCGACCTCGCTGCGTGCCTCGCCGCAGGCGGCGAGCTGCCGAAGCTGCCCGGCATCGGCGTGGACCTCGGCGCCAAGATCCGTGAAATAGCGGCCACCGGGACCTGCGCGCTGTTCGAAAGACTCAAACGTCAGTTGCCCTCCGGCATCACCGATCTGCTGCACGTCCCCGGTCTGGGGCCGAAGCGGGTGCAGCGACTGTACCAGGATCTCGACGTGCAGACGCTGGAGCAACTCTACCGCGCGGCGCGCGACGGCAGGCTGCGCGCGTTGCCGGGATTCGGCGAGAAAACCGAGCTCAATATCCTGCAACAGGTCGAAGCACATGTGCACCGCCCGGGGCGCTACAAGCTCGCGATTGCCGCGCAGTACGCGCAGGCGTACGCCGATTATCTGAGCCAAAGCGCGGGCGTCGGGAGGGTCGTGCTGGCGGGCAGCCTGCGCCGCATGCGCGAGACCGTCGGCGACATCGATATTCTGGTCACCTCGGCCGCCCCCGCGCAGGTGATGCAGCGCTTCTGCGCCTATGCCGAAGTCGAGCGCGTTCTGTCCCGGGGCGAGACGCGCTCGAGCGTGGTGTTGCACGCGGGAATTCAGGTGGACGTGCGCGTCGTGGCCGGGGAGTGTTACGGCGCAGCACTGCATTATCTTACCGGGTCGAAAGCGCACAACATCGCGGTGCGCAAACTGGGGCAGGAGCGCGGACAGAAGATCAATGAATACGGCGTGTTCCGCGGCAACAAACGCATCGCCGGGGAGACGGAGGAATCGGTCTACGCCGCAGTCGGACTGCCCTACATCCCGCCGGAATTGCGCGAGGATCGCGGCGAGATCGAGGCGGCGCGCGCAGGCAAACTGCCGCGGCTGGTCGAGCTCGATGATTTGCGCGGGGATCTGCACGTGCATAC
>JADGRR010000374.1 GCA_017880745.1 Burkholderiales bacterium | reverse complement strand
TTGATTGGCGTGGGGTTCCTGCTGTTCTACCTCGACGCGACGCTGGCGATCCTGCGCGTGTACGGCAACCTCGGGCGAGCGCTGGGCTTGCAATGGCTGTTCGGCGGCGCAATCGACAAGTCGCACCCGCCGACCGTGGTGGCGAGCACCATGGTGATCATCGTCAACGGTCTCGGCAGGCTTTGCGGTGCCGTGGTGCTGGTATTGTGCCTGGTGAATGCCTATGTACCGGCATTCGAACTGAACGCTCTTCTCGCCAAGAACATGACCTATTTCTTCGGCCACGTGTTCATCAACGCGACGATTTACATGGGGGTGATCGCAGTGTACGAACTGCTGCCCCGTTACAGCGGCCGGCCTTGGGGCGTGTCGCGACCGTTCCTGTGGGCCTGGACGGCGAGCACCGTCATGGTGCTCATCGTCTACCCGCACCATCTGCTGATGGATTTCGTCATGCCGCACTGGATACTCGTGATGGGGCAGATCATTTCGTTTACGAACGGATTGCCCGTGCTCGTGGTGACCGCTTATGGCGCGCTGACCAACGTGCACCGCTCCGGCATGCGCTGGAGCATGCCGGCCAAGCTCTTGCTGCTGTCCATGTTCGGCTGGGCGGCGGGCATCATCCCGGCCGTCATCGACGGCATCATCAGCGTCAACAGGGTGATGCACAACACCTTATGGGTGCCGGGACATTTCCACTTCTATCTGCTGCTCGGACTCTGGGCCATGCTGTTTGGCTTCATGTACCACGTGATCCGGACACGTGCCGACGAGGCCGACAGCGCGGCCGACCAACTCGGCTTCTTCGCGTACCTCGTCGGCGGGCTCGCCTTCTCAGGCATGCTGTTGATGGCGGGCCAGGCGAGCGTGCCGCGGCGCTGGGCGGTACACGCACCGGAATGGGTTTCGTATGCGCAGGCGGGCTCGCTCGCAGCGATTCTGGTGGTTCTCGCCACAATCGTATTCGCGGTGCGCATCGTCAGCGGCTTGTTGCGGGCGCCGAATGTCGGCACTGCGCACTAGCAGCGCCAGCGTCGCTCTTGTTCTCGCGGGCGGCGCGCTCCTTGCGGGCGCCACCGACGGATTCCAGGCGTTTACTTCCGAGGCCGCGCGGCGCGTCGCGGTGCATGAGAGGATGGTGATGGCTCCGCCGGTTGCGCTCGAGACCGAGGCCGGCGATCGAATCAACCTGGCTGAGCTGCGCGGCAAGTGGTTGCTGGTTGATTTCGTCTACACGAGATGCCAGACGCTGTGCCTGGCGCTCGGTTCCGACTTCGCCCGGCTGGAAGATGACCTGGCGGGGCCGATCGCGAGCGGCCGGGTGCGGCTGTTGAGCGTCAGCTTCGACCCGTCCAATGATTCTCCGCGCGAGCTTGCCGCGTACCTCGAGCGCTTTCACCGCCGCGGCCCCGGCTGGCTCGCGGCACGGCCGACGAACGCTGCCGGGCTGATCGAGCTGAAGCGGCGTTTCGGCGTCACCGTGGTGCCCGACGGCTTCGGTGGCTACATCCATAACGCCGGCATTCACCTCGTCGATCCCCAAGGTCGCATCGTGGAGATCCTGGACTTCGGCGCCCCGGACGCAATCGTCCAAAGCCTGCGCGGATTCGGTGTGGCGTGATCGCGGCAAGACGTACCGTGCCGGCCGCGGTCCTCCTCCTTCTCGCATTGGCGTCGCCCCCGGTGCGCCACGCGCTGGAGGCGAGCATGACCGCGCAGATGCTGGTGCAACTTCCGCTGCTCGCCGTTGCCGGATACCTGCTTGGGCTGGCGCTACCCGTGCGCGTGGCCGCGTCACTGGCACACTGGAACCATCGCGGTGTCACCGGACTCGTGCTCGCCAGCCTCGCCAGCGCGTATTGGATGCTGCCACGCCTGCTTGACGCCTCGGTGACCGAGCCGTGGGTCGCCGCGCTCAAGTTCGCGTCGGTGCCGTTGCTGGTGGGCCTGCCGCTCGCGCAGTCCTGGCCACGCTCGGGCTTCGTCGTCCGCGGGGTATTCCTGCTCGAGCTGATCGCCACCCTGTTCCGCCTCGGCTGGCTGTATCTGGTCTCGCCGCTGCGGCTGTGCAACAACTACCTGATCGACGACCAGCAGCGACTGGGCCAGATACTGATCGCTGCAGGCGCAATGCTGTTCCTGTGGATCGCCTGCAAGCTGCTGTGGGGTCGGTTCGATCTGACTCGTTATGCCGGCGAGTGGACCGACGGTCGAAGCGCACCGTCGCAGCCGGCGTTCACCGATCCTCCGGGGAGATCCTGAATGACAAGAATCGAAGGCAACTGTCGCGATGTCTGTGAAGCGACCGAGTTCGTCGCCATCGTCACCAGCGGAGATGACGGTCCCCACGTGGTCGGCAATTGGGGCGACTACATGCGCGCCCTGGGCATCGGCGCGAATACCATTGTTTTTCCCGCCGGCCGCTATCGGCAGACGGAGCAGAACCTCGAGAAGGACAATCGCGTACAACTGCTGGTCGCGTCCCGAAAGGCGCAGGGAACGCGCGGCCCGGGCCAGGGCTACCTCATCGTCGGCACCGCCGAGATCGTCAGTTCGGGCGAGATTGTGAATACGGTGAAGGCGAAATTTCCCTGGGCGCGGGGCGCGCTGGTGATACACGTCGAGGCAGTGACGGCGCAGCTATGACAGGAGGGATCGGGAATGTCGATGCAATACCCCGCGTTTTTTGACAAAGTAAAGCCGATCGTCCTTTACGATCCGCTGGCCGAATTTCTCGGTGCCGCGACGGCCGGGAGGGTCGAATACAACTATCTCGACGCCGTCAAGCTCGCCGGTCACTCCTGCCCGACCGTGGCGGGCGCATACCTGATGACGATGAAAGCGCTAGAGGCCCTCTATCCCAGGGAGACGCCCGAACGCGGCGCGGTACGCGTGCGCCTGCGTGGCGAGATGGAACTCGGCGTCACCGGCGTGATCGCAAACGTGGTTGGGCTCATCACCGGGGCGACGCAGAACAACGGCTTCAAGGGCATCGCCGGCCGGTTTGACCGGCGCAATTTGCTGTTCTTCAACGCCGGCATCGACGCCGACATTCAGTTCGAGCGTGTCGATTCCGGCGCGGCCGTGACCGTGTCCTACCGCGCGGGGCTTGCTCCGGGCTCGGCACGGCTCAGGGCGCTGGCCGGCAAGCTCGGCACTTTCGGCCTGACAACTGCGGAACAGCACGAATTCGGGGTCGAATGGCAGGCGCGGGTCGAGCGCATCCTCATCGAGCAGGCCGACAACCCCGCGCTGATCGTCGTGACGGCCGCCGGTTCCGAACATCCCGGCGTCTAAGCTGTTTCGTGCGCTGCGGGTGCCGGGGCAGGGCTTTTTCCTGCCGATGCTGCCGCAGCGCGGACCCAGCACCCGCGCCGCGCCCAGGCCTGATTCACGGGTGATGCGCAGCCCGCCGAGCGGCGGCTGTAATACCCGAGTAAATCAGTCAATTTTATGATCCTGATCAAAGCGGCCAAGATGGATCAGGTGTTAAATACGCATTCTCGTACCAGAATACGCTTTTAGCCCATCACCGAGAAGGAGGACCGCCATGACCGCCCCGATTCCTTATAACCATGAAACCGAACTCAATGAAGTGCTCGAACGCTGCAACGAAGTCCGCATGGCGCCGGTGCCGGACGCGGACTCCCTGCCCGACGGGTTCACGGGAACGCTGGGGCACTTCCCGGTGTATTTCCCTGAAGAGATCGCGCACGCCGCGGGCTTGCTGCCGATCAATGTGCTCGGCGGCGGCAACAAGCTGGAGATGAAGCACGCCGACGCCCGCATGGGCTCGTTCGTGTGTTCGATCTGCCGCTCGACCGCGGAACTCGGCCTGAACGGCTCCCTGCAGGGCCTGACCGGGTTCATCACCCATCCGATCTGCGACGCGGCAAAGCACCTCGCCGGCATCTGGGCGCGCAACTTCCCGGAGCAGCTCGCGCAAATCCTGTATTTGCCGCAG
>JADGRR010000373.1 GCA_017880745.1 Burkholderiales bacterium | reverse complement strand
GGCGTCTTGAATACCGTCGCGTGCGACGAGCAAACCTGCGCGCTGCGCGCGCCAACCGCGTTTTTGGTACGGATAAAAACCATCCGTACCAAAAACGCGGTTATGGTTAAAAGCATGAACGGCGCGGGTTTTCATACAAGATCGCCGATTGCGCACGGATGGCTTTTTCATCCGTGCGCAATCGGCGATCCGCGCGGACGGTTTTTCGTCCGCGCAAACTCGCAACTTTGCAACGACGGGCTAGCGTGATTCAAGTCGCCCCATATAATTTCGATGTTCGTATTTAAGGCAGATCATCATGAGTGACTACGTCACGCCGTTGAGAGACATGCAGTTCGTGCTGAAGGAACTCGCCGGACTGGATCAGGTGGCGAAGCTCCCCGGCTGCGAGGACGCGAGCGCAGAGCTGGTCGACCAGATACTGGAGGAGAGCGGCAAGTTCTGCGCCGAGGTGCTCGCGCCGCTGAACCAGTCGGGCGACGAAGAGGGCTCGAAGTGGGACCACGGCCGCGTCACCACGCCCAAAGGCTTCATCCAGGCCTACAAGCAGTTCGTCGAAGGCGGCTGGAATGCGCTGCAGTTTCCGCCCGAGTTCGGCGGCCAGGGTCTGCCCAAGCTGGTGGCGACGCCGGTGATGGAAATGTGGAAGGCGGCGAACTTGTCGTTCTCGCTGTGCCCGCTGCTCACCGGCGGCGCGATCGAGGCGCTGCTGCTGCGCGGCGCCGACGCGCTGAAGAAGACCTATTTGCCGAAAATGGTCGAAGGCACCTGGACCGGCACCATGAACCTGACCGAACCGCAGGCGGGATCGGATCTGGCCCTGGTGAAGGCGAAGGCGGTGCCCCAATCGGATCAACGGCTGGGCGAGCACTATCGCATATACGGACAGAAGATTTTCATCACCTATGGCGAGCACGACCTGGCAGAGAACATCGTCCATCTGGTGCTCGCGCGCACGCCCGATGCGCCTGAAGGGGTGAAAGGGATTTCGCTCTTCATCGTGCCCAAGTTCCTGGTCAATGCCGACGGCAGCCTGGGCAAGCGAAACGACGTGTACTGCCCTTCCATCGAGCACAAGCTCGGCATCCACGCGAGTCCAACCGCGGTGCTGATCTTCGGCGAAAAGGAAGGCGCGGTCGGCTATCTCGTCGGCGACGAAAACCACGGTCTTGCGTACATGTTTATCATGATGAACGCAGCGCGTTTCGCCGTGGGGCTGGAGGGGGTCGCCATTTCCGACCGCGCCTACCAACAGGCGCTTGCCTACGCGAAAGAGCGCGTGCAGGGCCGTGATCTGACCGGTGGTGCCAAGGCCGTGCCCATCATCCGCCAGCCCGACGTGCGCCGCATGCTGATGAGCATGAAGGCGCAGACCGAGGCGATGCGGGCCCTTGCCTACGTGGTCGCGGCGGCGATGGACATCGCCCATCGCGATCCGGAGCCCGGACTGCGGGCCAAGCATCAGGCTTTTGCCGACATGATGATCCCGGTGGTGAAGGGCTGGAGCACGGAGACCTGCATCGAACTGGCTTCCACCGGTATTCAGGTGCACGGCGGCATGGGCTACGTCGAGGAGACCGGCGCGGCGCAGCACTTGCGCGACGCGCGCATCACGACCATTTACGAAGGCACCACCGCGATCCAGTCGAACGACCTGGTCGGGCGCAAGATGGCGCGCGAGGGCGGGGCGACGGCCAAGGAAGTGATCAAGGCGATGCGCGTGGTCGAAGGCGAACTGGCGCAGGAGCAAGGCGAGGACATGGCAGCCATCCGCGCCGGCTTGGCCGCCGGAATCAAGGCGGTCGAAGACTGCGTCGCCTGGATTGTCGTTACCTACGCGGCGGACATCAAGGCGGTGCACGCCGGCTCGGTTCCGTTTCTCAAGCTGATGGGCATCGTCTGCGGCGGTTGGCAGATGGCGCGTGCCGCGCTGGTGGCGCAGAAAAAGCTGGCGGCCAAGGATGGAGACGCCTCGTTTTACCAGGCAAAGATCGCGACCGCGCGCTTCTATGCCGACCACATCCTGGCGCAGGCGCCGGGCCTGCGCAACACAGTCGTTCGCGGCGCCGCGGGCGTGATGGCGCTTACCGAAGAACAGTTCTGAGAGGGAAAATTCATGGCCATGTACGAATCCGAGTTCACCAAGTTCATCCGCGAGTTGAAGCAGCAGCGGCCGCAGCTCGAGGCGGAGCAGCGAAAAAGCCGCGCCATCTGGTGGGACCATAAGCAGGACCTGGAGACGCTCAGGCGCGAAAAGGAGTCCCGCGTCAAGCAGCAGGCGTATGTGTACCAGAACAAGGTTTGAGCTTTCTTGACGCATAGGCTTCTCAACCGGGCAGGCGCCATCGCCTGCCTTGTTTTTTGCGCCGCCTGCGCGCAAGTCGCGCTGATGTCGGTGACGCCGATGATCGCCGCGCTCGCAAGCCATCTCGACCAGCGCACCGCGAGCCAGATCACCGCGCTGGAGCAAAAGCAGGACTGGCCCGGCATGCTCACGCTGGCGCGGGCACAATTGCAGCGCGAACCTGAGCGCGCCGATTGGTGGTTTCTTCAGGGTTACGCGCTCGCCCGGCAGGGGCAGCATGCCGCGGCCATCGAATCCTTTCAGAAGGCGACACGCCTCAGTCCGGAAGACGAGGCGTCCTGGCTCGCTCTCGGCCAGAGCCAGAGTGCGCTGGGTCAGACGGAGCGCGCGATCCAGACCTATCGCCAGGTGCTGCGCTATCGCCCCGAATCTGCGCCGGCTTATCTGGCGATGGCCGATCTTTACATGCGGCAGGGACGAACGGATCTCGCGATTGTCAATTATCGCGAAAACGTGCGCTATGACCCGGAGTCCGCGCCAGGCTGGTACGCGCTGGCGGCCGCGTATCAGAGCGCCGGGCAACTCGAAGGCAGGGACGAGGCGCTGCGGGGACTGCGCAAGCGTGATCCCGCCGCCGCCGATCAGTTCGAAAAGCAGTACCTGTCGAAGTAGATCACGCGGCGTGCGGATTCGCAGGGCGCACTAGCGAAGCGCATCAGGATGGATTCTCCCCTCGAGGCGCATCGAGGAGACCGTCGGTCGCAGTCCGCAGAATCGGCTAACCCGCGGCCAGCCCGTCGTCGGCGGTGATGACCGCTCCGTTGATGAAGTTGGACTGCTCGCAGGCGAGCAGCAGCACCAGCCCGTCCAGGTCTTCGGGCTGGCCGACGCGCCGGCGCGGCAGCATGCTTACCACCTTCTTGCCGCCGTCGGTTTGCCAGTAGGCGCGGTTTATCCCGGTTTCGATATAACCGGGGCAGATGGCGTTGACGTTGATGTTGTACCGCCCCCATTCGTGCGCCAGCGCCTTGGTCATCTGAATTACCGCCGCCTTGGACATGCAATAGGTGGACAGCTGAGCGAGCACCCGCAGGCCGGCGACCGAGGCGATGTTGATGATGCGCCCGGAGCATTTGCGCGTGATCATGCTGCGGCCCACCGCCTGGGCGACGAAGAACGCCCCTTTGCAATTGGTGTCGGTCACGTAGTCGTAGTCCTGCTCCTCGACTTCGACTGCGCGCTGCTGCCTGCTGACGCCGGAGTTGTTGAGCAGGATGTCGATGCCCCCGAGGGCCGACTCGGCCGCCGCCACCGCGGCGCGCACGCTCGCCACGTCGGTTACATCCATTCTCACCGCGCAGGCCTTGCCGCCGGTCTGCTCGATTTGGTGTTTGAGCTGTTCCAGCTTGTCGATGCTGCGCGCCGCCAGCGCGACCCTGGCGCCGGCCTGCGCAAGAAGCTCGGCGAATCGCCAGCCGAGCCCGCTGGATGCGCCGGTGACGAGCGCGATCTTGCCATCGAGGCGGATCGATTGTTGCATGCTGTTTCCTTTATGTTCGAACTTTTCCCGCGCCACGGTACCGCTTTCCGCCTGCGGCGGCAAGCGACCTGTTGCTGGTAGACTTGCGCGCGAGCACTCATTATCGAAGCGAGGGGACCGCGTGACCTGG
>JADGRR010000372.1 GCA_017880745.1 Burkholderiales bacterium | reverse complement strand
TTAATGCTGCGGTTCCTTGATTTTGGGGAAGGCTTCATCCGCTATGCCGAGATCTTCACATATTCGAAATCGCCGGGTTTGTTGTCTATGCCGATCCGTGGCGGTGCGATCCAGGTCGCGAACTGGCCGGGCTCGGTGACCGGCTTCATCAGGCTTTGAATGAAGTCGCCGTCCGCGGTCGATGGCAGCCACTTGTCCTTGCCGGCATTCCAGGCGGCGTCATCGAGAATTTGTCCGCCCGGCGAAATCTTGAGGTCGCGAAACTCGCCGATTTGCCGGTGAAAGGCGACGTGCGGCAATTCGAGCCTGAATGCAACGCCGGTCTTCTCGATGATCTTGTTCCAGCGATCAAGCCCGCGCTGGCAATCATTGGTGTAGTCGTCACGCAACCGCATATTGATCGCGGTCAGCGCCGGCTCGTCCACACGCTTGATCCGGCCGTCTACGAGCTTGAGCACCGGATAAGTCGAGTGCTCGAGCCTGTGGTCGTCGTCGATCTTGGTCTCATGGAAGCGGCCCTTGATCCCGCAACTGAAGGCATTGGCAGCGTTGGTGGAGACTTCCGATCCGAACAGATCGAGCGACAGCGAATAGTGCAGGTTGAGCTTCTTCTGCATAGTCGGCAGGTCGATGACGCCGAGGCTGCGCACTTTCTCAATGTCATTCGGATTCTCGACCCCGGCCTGTCGCATCGCCTCGCAGGTGCGCTGCAGCGTGCGCCCGATGCCGGTCTCGCCCACGAACATGTGGTGCGCCTCCTCGGTCAGCATGAACCTGCAGGTGCGCGAAAGCGGATCGAACCCCGACTCGGCCAGCGCCGCAAGCTGAAACTTGCCGTCGCGGTCGGTGATGAAGGTGAACATGAAGAATGAAAGCCAGTCCGGGGTCTTCTCGTTGAATGCGGTGAGAATGCGCGGATTGTCGGCGTCGCCCGAGCGGCGCGCTAGCAGCGCTTCGCCTTCCTCGCGGCCGTCGCGGCCGAAGTGGGCGTGCAGCAGGTACACCATGGCCCACAGATGCCGGCCTTCTTCGACGTTGACCTGGAACAGGTTCCGCAGGTCGTAGAGCGAAGGGCAGGTGAGTCCGAGGTGCCGCTGTTGCTCCACCGAAGCCGGTTCGGTGTCGCCCTGGGTGACGATGATGCGGCGCAGCGTGGAGCGGTATTCGCCCGGAACTTCCTGCCACGCCGGCTGGCCCATGTGCTCGCCGAAGTTGATCTTGCGCCCGGCCTCCTGCGGCGCGAGGAAAATGCCCCAGCGGTAGTCCGGCATCTTGACGTAGTCGAAGTGTGCCCAGCCCTTCGGCTCGACGCTGATTGCGGTGCGAAGATAGACCTCGACGTTGCTCGACTCGTCCGGCCCCATTTCCGACCACCAGTTGAGGAAGCCCGGCTGCCAGTGCTCGAGAGCGCGCTGCAGCGTCTTGTTGCCGGAGAGTTCGACGTTGTTCGGTATCTTTTCGCTGTAATCGATGGACATGCTCTGTCTCCTAAATCCGTTCCCAGTTGAATTTCGCTTTCGAGCCGGTCCCGAAAACCTTCAGCGCGCCATGCTCTCCGACCGCGTTGGGTCGGTTGAAAATCCAGTTCTGCCACGCCGATAGCCGCGCGAAAATGCGCGTCTCCATGGTTTCCGCGCCGGTGAATCTCAGGCTCGCTTCCATGCCGGTGAGCGCATCGGGCGAAAGGCTGGCGCGCTCCTCCAGCGCAATGCGCACTTCCTCGTCCCAGTCCAGATCGTCCGGGGTGAAGGTGACCAGACCAAGTTCGGCCGCATCATGCGCGTCGAGTTTCTCGCCGACGACCTGGCGCGCTTCCTCGACCGGTTCCTGCTGTCCGCAGAAGCGCGTCGCCACGCGGGTGAGGTGGTTCACCATCGGATAGGTGCCGAAGTTGAGTTCGGACAGGGCGATCCGCGGCGCGTTCTCCGGGTTGTCGGGCAACTGCAGCATGTAGCCGCGATCGGCGGCGAGCGCCAGTTCGGCCAGCGTTCCGGCGAAGCAGGAACCCGTGTCGATGATGGCGAACAGCGTGCGCGAGGATACGTCCAGCCGCGCCAGCGTGCGCCGCAGCAAGCCCAGCGTCTCGCGCACGAACCAGTGCGCGCGGTGCTTGGCCAGGACGGCGTCCACGGCGAGCACATGATCGATATTGCCGCGCGTCTTCAGTTGCCAGGTGCCGATCTCAATCTCATTGGTGCGCAGATTGAGAATGGCGTCATCGAGCTCGCGCGCCATTTGCAGCGGCCACCAGGCAATGCCTGCTTTGATGATGCCTTCGATCGTATCGGGTTGCACTTGCGTCGGCCCGGAGACGGTAAGCGTGGCGGTGCGCGCGGCGCGGTCGATGACGGCATCCACATATTCGTAGTGGTAGCCGCTCAGGTCGATAGCGCACTTGAGCGGGGTGAGGGTGATGCCTGTGGCCTCGCGCGGCCGGTCGCTCGCGGCAGCCAGCCGCTGCGTGTGCTCCCGCACCGCCTGGGCGAAAGCCTGTGGCTTTGCACTGTGATCGACCAGGCCCCACGCTTTCGCGCGGTCGGCGCGCACGCCCTCGGTGGTGGTGCAGAAAAAATCGGCCAGGTCGCGCCGCACTTTCCTCTTGTCGGTGATGCGCGTGAGGCCGCCGGTGCCCGGCAGCACGCCCAGCAGCGGCACTTCGGGCAGGCTCACCGTGGAGGAGCGGTCGTCGATCATCAGGATCTCGTCGCAGGCGAGCGCAATCTCGTAGCCGCCGCCGGCGCAGGTGCCGTTCACCGCAGCGAGGAACTTGAGCCCGTCGTTGCGGCTGGAGTCTTCCATGCCATTGCGCGTCTCGTTGGTGAACTTGCAGAAATTCACTTTCCAGCCGTGACTGGACTGGCCCAGCATGTAGATGTTGGCTCCGGAGCAGAACATGCGCTCGCGCGCCGAAGTGAGGACCACGCAGCGCACCTCGGGGTGCTCGAAGCGGATGCGGTTCAAGGCATCGTAGAGCTCGATGTCCACGCCGAGGTCGTAGGAGTTGAGTTTCAGCTTGTAACCGGGCTTGATGCCCTTGTCCTCGTTCACGTTCATGGCGAGGGTGGCGGTCGCGCCGTCGATGCTCATGCGCCAGTGGGCGTAGCGCTCGGGGTGGGTGTCGAAGCTGATGCGTGCCGGGTCTGTTGCTTTGGTCAGCGGTGCTTGCATGGTTTCTCCTGGTTCAATCTAGAACAATACGAGGGGCCAAGGAAGGGGAGGGACCCTTGCTTTCCCTCTCTGCTCCCCTCGTGCTCCCCTAAGTCGGACCGCAGCAAAATCACTTTTGCTGCGAATTCTAAGCTGCAACAGCCTTGCGTAGCTGCTGCAGACTTTGTTCAATGCTCTTGTGCGCGGTATCGACGGTCACGTCGGCGCGGCGGTACAGCGCAGTGCGGCCGCGCAGGATGCGGTGCAGATCCTCCATGGCTTCGCGGTTTCCCGTCATCGGACGGACGTCGCCCTGCGCCACTACGCGCGCCATGTGCTCTTCGGGCTGCGCCTTGAGCCACACGGTGTGGCAGGTCGAGAGCAACAGGTCGTAGGTGCCGGGCTCGGACACGATGGAGCCGCCTGTGGCGATGACTACGCGCTCGTTCCTTTCCACCACTTTCTCCAGGCAGCGGCGCTCGTAGCGGCGATAGCCGGCCTGGCCGTAGAGCAGGAAGATTTCCGACAGACTGGTCCCGGCCTCGCGCTCGACTTCGCGGTCGAGTTCGATGAAGGGAACCTCCATCTCCTTCGCCAGCCGGCTGCCCAGGGTGGATTTGCCGGCACCGCGCAGGCCGATGAGCCCGATACGCTTCATGCGGTCGGTGTGCGCAGTGCCGTAGTCGCGCATCAACTGCGAGCGCACCACGGAGAGTTTCTGCGCCGGCAGGCGCTGCAGAAACTGACCGATCAGCGCCAGCTCCACCGGCTGTTCGGCGTCCTGATGCAGGAATTCGGTCAGCGGCAGGTTGAGCGCGGCGGCGATTCTTTGCAGC
>JADGRR010000371.1 GCA_017880745.1 Burkholderiales bacterium | reverse complement strand
CGATGGCAGCGGCGTGCCTTTGTAGGTAGTGGTGAAATTGCCGCTGCTGTTCGCTGCAAAGACCGTGGCGGAACCGATCTTGTTGTTGGTCTGGGTGTCGATGCCAAAGATGAGCGCGCCCGTGAGCGTCGTCGCGCCGCCAGCGGCAACCGCAGGCATCGCCAGCGCCACGCCGTTGTTGTCCGTGCTGAACAGGGGGACCGGGTTCGCAACCTGATTCGCAAGCGGCATCACGGTGCCGGCGCAATTCGTCGCGCTGCATTCATAGTAGTTTCCGTTAGCGGCCAGTGTCGTGCAGGGAGAGCCACAATCCTGGTTGAACAGGCCGACGCCGAGTATACCGTTGGCGCCGAGTGCGGCCACCGTGCCAAGGTTCCCGCCCGTGTTGGTGCAACCGGCCGGGATGCGCGAGAACGCAGCGCCGGAGTCGCTGACTACTTGTACCGGCAGGGACGGCGCGGTCTCTCCGGCGATTTTCACGTCTGCGCGATGCACCGAACCCCAGAGAAAGCCGCTGAAGAACTGGGCGCATTCGCCCACTGGATTGCCGCCGGGGCCGGTGACTGCAGGCAGTGCCAGGGCAGCGTCGAGTATGCCCGGGGCGATGATGCGCAGACCATAGGATCCGGTGTCGACCAGCACATGATCGATGGTCTGGCAGGTCGAAGTGCCGGGACGGCACAAGGTTACGCTGACGAAGGGCACGTTGATGATGTTGTTGGCGCCGGCGGGCCCGCTATCGATGAACACCAGCGCCACATTGCTGGCGATGTCCGTTACGCCGAGCGTCACCGACCCGATCGCATTGCCGCCCGCGCCGGCACAGCTAAGGCTGTAGGTGTAGGTGCCCGCTACGGCTTGCGTAACGACGATGCTCCCACTGGTGCCTCGGCTGCCGGCCCAGGCAACTGAGGCGACGCAGGTCGCAGCGTTGGTCGTGGACCAAGTGAGTGTGGAAGACTGTCCCGCTGCCACGCTCGTCGGCGCAAGGGACAGGCTGACGGTGGGCAGCGGGGTGGATGCGGCCGCAACGACAACCGATTCGCTGCCCGCTACGCCATCGCAGGTGAGGGTGTAGGTGAAAGTGCCTGCGGCCGCTGGCGTGACCAGCCGCGTACCCGAAAGCGTTACCGCTCCGCTCCAGTCACCGCTTGCCTGGCAACTGGTCGCGTTGGAACTCGACCAGGTCAGCGTCGTCGACTGGCCGACGGTAAGCGCAGTTGGACTGGCGCCGATACTGACGATGACCGGATTGTTCACGGCGGAGGCCGCGCTCGTGGGCGCAGGAGACGCGCCTCCGCCGCCGCCGCAAGAGACCAGCAGAAGGCATGCGGCGACGGCCGCAAACTGCAGGAAACCGCATACACGCGGATGGTGGAATCGGGCGTTCATAGGTGTCTCTTTCAGCGTATCAATGCACGTCGTCAGCCGTAAAACCGGCTGGAAATTCCGCCGGGATCCAGGCGCTGCCTTCGAAGGCGCGCATATGACCGCCCGAGTTGATCACGACTTCGGGAAGGTCTACGGCCAGGTGCGAACGGCCCGCCCTGGGCAGCTTGGCCGATTCAGCACCCATCGTGTCAAAGTACTTTCCCAGCAATGCCTTCAGGTCCGGCAAGAAAGGCCCGTCCCAAGTGACGGCAAACACGACGCCGTCGCCCGAAACGTATTCGCGCACATGCGTGCCCGTAGCCAAAGTCGTGTCGCGTGTAACGTAGTTCGACACGGCGGACGACACGCTCGACACCACAGTCGTGCCTTCCGAATTGAACTGCTCCGGGAGTCCACCGAGTGCAGCATGGCTGACGCCAGCGTAAGCTAGCAACAGGGCTGGGAAAAATCGTGTGGCGCGCATGAGGGCCCCCTTCGGGCGGTCTGGAGTGTGTGAGCGGATGCGGCTATGTCCGATGTCCTTCCCAATGCTACCTCAGGACGCGGTGTCGTTGCGACTTTCACCGTAGAGCTTCTTCCGGTCGATTCAAGGCGAATTGCCGAATCTAGAACGAATTCCCGAAGAAAGTTGTAATAAATTGTTGCAAAGGCCCAGGTCCGGCCCGATACCGCCTCGGCCGGGCTATCGGGCCGCGGCGCGCCCGGAATCCGCCTTGGCGCCGATCGCGGCGCGAACCGTGTCAAGCGCCCAAAACTGTCCGGTCCGTTCGACCTCATGCACCATCGCGACCATGCTTGCATTCAGCGGCGTTGCCATGCCCATCTCCCGGCCGAGGCGCACGACCTCCCCATTCAGGTAGTCGATTTCGGTGGGGCGCTTGCGCTGCAGACTTTGCAGCGTCGACCCCAACAGCGGCCATCGGGTTTCCATGCGATGGGCCTTGGCGGCAAGCACCAAGGCCGCCAGTCGCAGCGGGAGCCACTCGATCAACCGGATCAGGACGGCCGGGGTATCGGGGAGCGACTCCAGACGAATGCCGGCGCGCTTGGCAACCCGCAGGCCCTCGAGCATGACCTTTACCGCGATTTGGCGCAGATCGGAATCGGCGTAGATCTGATGGAAGGTCGCATTGGTCAGGGCCGGAAAGGCGTTATTCAAGTTGACGATCAGCTTGAGCCAATGCACGCCGCGAATATTGTCGGACAGCGTTGTCGGGACGGCAGCGCGCAGTATCGCCGCGATGGCCTCCACCCGGGCGTCGTTCGGGCCAAACGGGCGCCCAATGACCAACGGACCGGGATAGAGCACGGTCACCGTCCCCGGCGTGAGATAGTTGGCGTGAATATTGACCACCGCGCTGACGAGCTGATGTGGAGGAAGGACAGTGGCGACCAGCGCGTCACTGCGAACGCCGTTTTGGAAGGTTACCAGCGGCACGCCGGTGAGAAACGCCAGATTCGCTTGCACCGCCGCCAATACATCCTGCGTCTTGACGGTGAGGAATGCCAGCTCCGGGCGAAAATCGAGCGTCTCTGATGCTGCAAGCGGGACGGTGAATGCGCCAAGCGCGCCATCCACGTGCAGACCGTCGCGACGGATCGCGCCAACCTGCGCAGTACGGCCAATCAAGGTCACGTTCTGCCCCGCGCGGCTCAGCAATGCGCCCAGCGCACTTCCGATCGCGCCGGCGCCGATAATCGCGATACGCATCATCGTTCCTTCGACTTGAAGCCGGAATTCCTAGGACCAGAGGCTGCGCAGTTTCTCGGCGACATCGACGTTCGGTCTGCCGCCGGCCGGGACGTCTTGCGTGTCGACCTCGCCCCACCCCAGCGGATCGAGGCAGGCCATCACTTCGCGCGTTAGGAATCGGCTTTTCGCGCCGTAGACGTGCCGGTCGCCCGTGCGCGACTGCTGCGTCACGTAGTACTTGAGCGGCGCAATCAGATCGAGCTCGGTTTTCGCGCGCGTCATCGCCACGTAGAGCAGCCGCCGCTCCTCCTCGATCAGCTCCGGGCGGCCGGCCGAGAACTCGGAGGGAAAGTTGCCGTCGGCGATGTTGAGCAGGTACACCGCGTCCCATTCCTGGCCCTTCGCCGAATGCACGGTCGAGAGCACGAGGTAATCCTCGTCCAGCAGCGGCGTGCCCGAGAGGTCGCCTGAGGCCTGCGCCGGATCGAGCGCGAGTTCGGTGAGGAAGCGCTCGCGCGTGCCGAATTGCTGCGCGACGCGCTCGAGCTGCAGCAGGTCTCCGCCGCGCACCTCGGCCGCGTCGTGCAGGCGCGCCAGATGCGGCTCGTACCATTCGCGCACGCGCCCCATCTGCCCCTGCCACGGCCCTTCGGGCACGGCGAGAGCGCCCATCAGCGCCGCGAACGCGGGCCAGGCATCGCGCGCCAGCGCCGGCGAAGCGTACGCTTTCAGGCTCGCCCAGGCATGCGCATTCGCCTCGAACGCGTCGAAACATTTTGCCGCCGCGGCCGGCCCGATGCCCGGCAAGAGCTGCAGCGCGCGAAACGCGGCGATGCGGTTCTTCGGGTTGTCCGCCCAGCGCAGCACCGACAGCGCGTCCTTCACGTGCGCCGCCTCGAG
>JADGRR010000370.1 GCA_017880745.1 Burkholderiales bacterium | reverse complement strand
GCGTCGCTGTCGACGCGATAGGTGCGGCCGGGGGCGATCACCTTGATCGGCGGCTGATGCATGCGCGCGTAGCGCACCTGCATCGGGCTGGTGTGCGTGCGCAGCAGCAGGGGCCGGCCGCCGGCGTCTTTCGCCTCGACGTAAAAGGTGTCCTGCATCGAGCGCGCCGGATGGTTCTCCGGGTTGTTGAGCGCGGTGAAGTTGTTCCAGTCGGTCTCGATCTCCGGTCCGTCGGCGACGTCGAAGCCGATGGAGCGGAAGATCGCCTCGATGCGGTCTTGCGTGCGCGTGATCGGGTGCAGGCGCCCGCGCCCTGAGCCGCGCCCGGGCAGGGTCACGTCGAGCGCCTCCTCCGCCAGCCGCGCGTCGAGCTGCACCTGCGCGAGCGCGTCGCGCCGCTCGGCGAGCGCGGCTTCGAGCCGGTCCTTGGCCGCGTTGATGCGGCTGCCGGCCTCGCGCCGCTCCTCCGCGGGAAGCTTGCCCAGGCCTTTGAGCAGGTCGGTGAGCGCGCCGGCCTTGCCGAGATAGCGCGCCTTGGCCTGTTCCAGTTCAGCCGCATCGTCGATGCGGCTGAACTGCTCCAGTGCGGCGCTGATTGTTTTTTCCAGATTGTCCATTTTGACGATCACAGAAACGAAAAGAGGCTAACCGAGTTAGCCTCCATCGTTCCGATACGCGTTGATACCAGTTGCCGAGGGCGGCCTTACTTCGCGGCAGGCATGCTCGCCTTGGCCTGCTCGGCGAACTTGGCGAATGCAGCCATGTCCGTCACGGCCAGGTCGGCCAGCACCTTGCGGTCCACCTCGATCGCGGCCTTCTTCAGGCCGTTCATGAATACGCTGTAGGTCAGGCCGCACTCGCGCGCCGCTGCATTGATCCGCGCAATCCACAATGCGCGGAACACGCGTTTCTTGGTGCGCCGGTCGCGATAGGCGTACTGGCCGGCTTTCATCACCGCCTCTTTGGCGATGCGGAACACGCTGCCGCGGCGGCCGCGGTAGCCCTTGGCCAGGTCCATCACCTTCTTGTGACGGGCGCGCGCTTCTACTCCACGTTTAACTCTAGGCATGGCTTTCTCTCCTTAACCGTTGGGAAGCATCGCGCGCACGGAGCGCAGGTTGCTCGCGTCCACCATGGAAGTGCCGCGCATGTTGCGTTTGCGCTTGGTGGTCTTCTTGGTCAGGATGTGGCGCAAAAACGCTTTGGTGCGCTTTATGCCGCCGCTGCCTTGGATGCGGAAACGCTTGGCAGCGCTCCGCTTGGTCTTCATCTTGGGCATGACTATTCCTATTTTTGACATGGCGGCAGGTGTCTCCCGATGGGAGAACTTGTTGACCTTGACACCACTTGTTTTGCGTACCCGGCTAGCCGGCTACGGTACTGCAAGGAAAGATCAGATTCGGATCTTCCCAAAAACCTGCAGCAGGATCTATTTTGCTGCAGGTTCGGTCTTCTTCTCCGGCTCGGCCTTTTTCTCTGGTTCGGCCTTTTTCTTTACCGCCACCTTCTTCGGTCCCAGCACCATCACCAGCTGGCGCCCTTCCATCTTCGGGTACTGCTCGACCACGCCGTGTTCGACCAGGTCGTTTTTCACCCGCTCGATCAGGCGGTGGCCGAACTCCTGGTGCGCCATCTCGCGCCCGCGAAAGCGCAGCGTGACCTTGGTCTTGTCGCCCTCGTCGAGAAACTTCATCAAGTTGCGCAGCTTGATCTGGTAATCGCCTTCGTCGGTGCCGGGCCGGAACTTCACTTCCTTGACCTGGATCTGCTTCTGCTTGAGCTTCGCCTCGTGCGCCTTCTTGGCTTCACGGTACTTGAACTTGCCGAAGTCCATCAGCTTGCACACCGGGGGAACGGCCGTCGGCGCGATTTCCACCAGATCCACTTCCAGTTCCTCCGCACGCCGCATCGCGTCTGCGATGGGCACCACCCCGAGCTGTTCGCCTTCCGTGCCGACCAGGCGTATTTCGGGTGCGGTTATCTCACTGTTGAGGCGCTGCGCTTTTTCCTGAGCGATGTTGTTTCTCCAAAAAATTAATAATTAGGCCGCGCTTCCCACGCGCGCCTCCCGCTGGAGGCGTCCGATGAAGTCGGCGAGCGTCATCTGCCCGAGGTCTTCACCGCTGCGGGTTCGCACGGCCACTTTGGAAGCTGCCTTCTCCTGTTCGCCGACGATCAGCTGGTAGGGCAGCTTCTGAATGCTATGTTCCCGTATTTTATAGGTAATTTTCTCATTACGCAAATCGGCTTCGGCGCGGAAACCGGCGCGGCGCAATTCGCCCGCGACCTGCGCGGTGTACTCGGCCTGGCCGCCGGAGATATTCAGCGCCACCACCTGCAGCGGCGAGAGCCACAGCGGCATCGCCCCGGCATAGTGTTCGACCAGGATGCCGATGAAGCGCTCCATCGAGCCGACGATGGCCCGGTGCAGCATCACCGGCACCTTGCGCGTGTTGTCCTCGGCGACATATTCGGCGCCCAGGCGCCCGGGCATGGAGAAGTCCACCTGCATCGTGCCGCATTGCCACGAGCGCCCGATGCTGTCCTTCAGGTGATATTCGATCTTCGGGCCGTAGAACGCCCCTTCGCCGGGCAGCATTTCGAACTGCACGCCGCTCGCGCGCAGCGATTCGGCCAGTGCGTTTTCCGCCTTGTCCCACAAGTCGTCGGCGCCGACGCGTTTGTCCGGCCGCGTGGCGAGCTTGTACACGATCTGGGTGAAACCGAAATCCGCATACACCTTCTGCAACAGCGCCGTATAGGCGACGCATTCCGGCAGTATCTGGTCCTCGGTGCAGAAGATATGGCCGTCGTCCTGGGTAAACGCGCGGATGCGCATGATGCCATGCAGGGCTCCGGATGCTTCGTTCCTGTGGCAGGCGCCGAATTCGCCGTAACGCAACGGCAGTTCGCGATAGCTGCGCAGGCCGGCATTGTAGATCTGCACGTGCCCGGGGCAATTCATCGGCTTTACGGCGTAGGTGCGCTTCTCCGATTCAGTGGTGAACATGTGCTCGCGGTAGTTCTCCCAGTGGCCGGACTTTTCCCACAGGCTGCGGTCCAGGATCTGCGGGCAGCGGACTTCCTGGTAGCCGTTGTCCTGGTAGACGCGCCGCATGTACTGCTCCACCTGCTGCCACAGGATCCAGCCCTTGGGATGCCAAAACACCATGCCCGGCGCCTCATCCTGCATGTGGAACAGATCGAGTTGCGTGGCGAGCTTCCGGTGGTCGCGTTTCTCCGCCTCCTCCAGCATATGCAGATAGGCGTCCTGGTCTTCCTTTTTCGCCCAGGCAGTGCCGTAAATGCGCTGCAGCATCTCGTTCCTGGAGTCGCCGCGCCAGTAGGCGCCTGCGACCTTCATCAGCTTGAACACCTTCAGCTTGCCGGTGGAAGGAACATGCGGCCCGCGGCAAAGGTCGACGAAATCGCCCTCGCGGTACAAGCCGATGGTCTGATCTTCCGGAATCGAAGCGATGATCTCGGCCTTGTAATGCTCGCCCATGCCCTTGAACAGCGCCACCGCCTGATCGCGCGGCAACACTTCGCGCGTCACCGGGTAGTCTTTTTTCGCCAGCTCGGTCATCTTCTTCTCGATGGCGACGAGGTCTTCCGGCGTGAACGGCCGCTTGTAGGCAAAATCGTAGTAGAAGCCGTTCTCGATCACCGGGCCGATGGTCACCTGCGTGCCCGGCCACAGCGACTGCACCGCTTCGGCCATAATGTGCGCGGCATCGTGCCGGATCAGCTCGAGCGCGCGCGGGTCGTCGCGCGAGACAAATTCGATTTTCGAATCGTGCTCAATGGGGTCGGCGAGATCGGCGAGCGCGCCGTCGAGCGCCATCGCCACGGTGCGCTTGGCCAGCGAGGGCGAAATGCCCTTGGCGATATCGAGCCCGGTGGTGCCTTGGGGGTAGTCCCGACGCGCGCCGTCGGGAAAGGTCAGCGCGACCATGTCTCGTCTCCTTGCTCACTCGCTGCCTACGAATGCAGGT
>JADGRR010000369.1 GCA_017880745.1 Burkholderiales bacterium | reverse complement strand
CATCGCGATGGCCAGCGCCACAATTTTGGGCAGAATCAGGCGCACCGTGTGCGGAATGCCCATTACCGAGAGCGCGTCGAGTTCCTCGGTGACGCGCATCACGCCCAATTGCGCCGTAATGGCAGAACCCGAGCGTCCGGCGACGAGGACCGCGGCGATCACCGGACCGAGCTCGCGGATGATGCCCATCCCCAGAAGGTTGATGATAAAGATATTGGCGCCGAACGCCTTCAACTGCTCGGCCGAAAGATAGGACAGCACCACGCCAATCAGAAAGCCCACCAGGGCGGTGATTCCCAGCGCCTGTGTGCCGACGCGGAACACGCTGGCGGAAATCTCGCGCCAGGGACCGCGAAGCGGATGGCGTAACAGGGCAAGCGAGTCGATCAGAATTTGCCCCAGCAACTGCACGATGCCGAGCAAATGCTCGCGCAGGAGCAGCATCGCCGCTCCCAGCGCGCGCACCGCGCGCAGCGGATCGAACGGCGCGACCGGCGCCGCGGCCGCGGCGGAATCAAGATTGGAAAAAAAAACCTCCTGTCCCGGCGCAAGCACGAGCTGGCCCGGCCGGCGCTTGCCCCACGCCTGCCAGATGAGCAGTGCGCCGATGTGGTCCAGGCGCTGGATCCGCGACAGGTCCCAGCGCCTGCCGGCGTCGGCCGCAAGCAGCCGCAACTGCGTCGCGAGCGACCTGGCGCGCGATTCGAGCGCGCGGATGTCCCACGCGCCCGACAGCGCCACCGCCGGCGCGCCATCCCCGGTGCGGCTTTCTGTCACTTCCGGATCAAAAATGGCTTGCGCCGGCGCTGCTTGCATATTGTTGGTCGTGACCGCGGCATCGAACTTCGCCGTCTGTCCCTGAACGAGACAGGCAAACTACCAGCTTTGCCCCGGTTTATCAATGCAAACACGGAACGCGGGAGACTTACCGTGGCGGCACATCCTGGGGTACGATGCCATGTGCGCGCGAATTTTGCGCGAAGCATCCAGGGCAAACCGGCCTGCGCCCGGAACGAAAGCTGAGAACCATTCATGAAGTTTCTGATCGTAGACGACGATCCCATCATCCTCAGACTCATGCAGGCGGTGCTCGAGGAAGGCGGGCACAGCGTGAAGTCCTACGAATCCAGCTTGCAGGCGCTGCGGGAAATCCCGGTGGACCGGCCTGACGTCGTCATCACCGACGTCATCATGCCGGAAATGGATGGCTTCGAACTCTGCCGGGAGATCCGCAGCAGGCCGGATCTCGCCGCGATCAAGATCATCATATGTTCGTCGAAATCCTACGATTTCGACCGCCGCCGCGCGAAGGAACTCGGCGCGGATGGATACATCGTCAAGCCGATCCGGCGGGACTCGCTGCTGCACCTGATCGACGAGATTCTGTCCGATAAGGTGACGGTAAGCTACTGGGGCGTGCATGGCACGCTTCCGGTTCCGGGACCGGGCACGTTGCGCTATGGCGGCAATACGCCCTGCCTCAGCGTGGAGATCAGCGGCGAACCGTTGTATGTCTTCGACTGCGGCTCCGGCGTCAAAAAATTGTCAGATCACCTCGCGGCGTCGAAGGTACAGCGGCTGTCGGCGCGGGTGTTCATTACGCATACCCACTGGGATCACATCAACACCATCCCCTTCTTCGGGCCGCTGTACGTCCGTGGCAATCAGATCGAGGTGTTCGGCCCCTACCAGGGCGATCTCACCATAGAGCGCGCGATCGCGGCCCAGATGGAGAGCGTGTATTTCCCGGTCACGATCCGGGAATTCGGGGCGCGACTCGTGTTCCGCGACTTGCGCGAGGAATCCCTCGATTTCGGCACGGTCAAGATGGATACGATCCTGCTCAAGCATCCCGGCTATTGCCTCGGCTACCGGCTCACCTGCCACGGCCGGTCTGTCTGCTACATCACCGACAACGAACTCTATCTCCGCACCGACCCGCGCTACGACCTGGCCTATGTCGAGCGGCTGGCGAACTTCGTGCGCGGCGCGGACTTGCTCATCACCGACACCACCTACCGCGACCACGAGTATCCGGCGAAGATCGACTGGGGCCACTCCTGCGTGAGCGAGGTCGCGGATCTCGCGGCGAGAGCAAAGGTCAAGCGGCTGCACCTGTTCCATCACGATCCGGACCAGAGCGACGACGATATCGATCTCAAGCTGAAAGAGACCAGGGAAGCCCTCACCCGCCTGGGCTCCAATGTGGAGTGTGATGCCCCGGCCGAGGGATCGAAACTGATTCTCTAGACCGGGCCGCACGACAGGAACCGATTTGCGCCGGATACTCAGCGAACGCGCAATCGATTTCGTATAGAATTGCGCCTCTCGCCCCGGTAGCTCAGTGGATAGAGCGGCCCCCTCCTAAGGGGCAGGTCGGACGTTCGATTCGTCTTCGGGGCACCACCGATTTCCCTGCTGCGGCAAGGCTAGGCCGCATCCGGCTGCCGGCTCGGCTGCGCGTCGATGAACGCATTCAGTTTCATGCACTCTTCGAAAATTTTCATGATGGTCGGATACGGCGCCAGGTCGCACTTGTAACGCTGTGCGTTGAACACCTGCGGCACCAGGCAACAATCGGCGATGGTGACCTGGTCGCGATAGCAGTACTTGCCGGATTTTTTCGAGCTGGCAAGAAAAAGCTCGAGTCCGGTGAGACCTTCGGCAATCCAGTGACGGTACCAGATGTTGACGCCTTCATCGTCGAGGCGATAGCTTTTCTTCAGGTAACGCAGCGTGCGCAGGTTGTTGAGGGGGTGGATCTCGCAGGCGATGATCTGCGCCACCGCGCGCACGTAGGCGCGGTCCTCGGCGCTCGCGGGCAGCAGCGGCGGCTGTGGATGGGTTTCTTCCAGATATTCCATCATCGCCAGCGATTGCACGAAGATCTTGCCTCCGTCTTCCAGGGCCGGCACCAGGCCCTGCGGATGCACCGCCAGATAGCCCGCGAGCTTGTGTTCGTCCTTGGGCAGACTGACTACCTGCGGCTCGTAGGCGAGGCCCTTGCAATTGAGCGCAATGCGCATGCGGAACGCGGCGGAAGAACGGAAGAAGGTATACAGTTTCATCGGTGATATCTCGCCTGATGTGAGCGGCAGCGGTGATTTTGACACAATTCTGAATTGCCGCAGCCTCAGCCGTGGCGCAGTTTCAGTGCCAACACCGTGCCGGTCAGCGCCAGCGTGACCGCGTTCGCGACGATGATCGGCCAGGCGCCGAGGACCAGTCCGTAGGCGAGCCAGAACCCGACCCCGGTGGTAAACACCAGGTACATGCTCAAGGATATGTCGCGCGTGGAGCGCGTCTTCCACACTTCCCAGACCTGCGGTGCGAAGGCCACGGTGGTGAGAAAGCCCGCCACCGTGCCGAGCAAATCTGCGAGGTTCATGCTAAGCCTTTCATGGTTGTCGCGGAGCAGCGCCACGGGGCTCGGCTCGGGCGCCAGTGTCACGACTTCCCGGTCATCAACTGCCTCTTTCGCTCCTCTTCCCGCAGCCGCAGCACGCGCCGCTGCACCTTGCCCGTGGTGGTCATGGGCAGCGCATCGATGAACTCGAATTCCTTCGGATATTCGTAGGGCGCGAGCATGCCGCGCACATGCGCCTGCAACTCCGCTTCCAGCTCAGGCGAAGGCTGGTGTCCGGGCGTGAGCACGATGAAAGCCTTGACGATGTTGGTGCGCTCCGGATCTGGGCTGCCCACCACCGCGGCATTGGCGACGGCCGCGTGCTTCACCAGGCAGTTCTCGATTTCCGATGGCCCGATGCGGTAACCCGCGCTCTTGAACACGTCGTCGGCGCGGCCCTGGTACCAGAGGTAGCCGTCTGCGTCTTTCTTCGCCAGGTCGCCGGTGCGGCACCAGCGGCCGGTGTATTTGTTCTGCGTCGCCTCCGGGTTCTTCCAGTACTCGAGGAAAAACACCGGGTCGGGCGTGCCGTGCACGTCGGTGCGGTGCACCGCCACCTCGCCCACCGCGCCCGCCTCCACCTCATGGC
>JADGRR010000368.1 GCA_017880745.1 Burkholderiales bacterium | reverse complement strand
TGGCCGGGAAGTGCTTCATTCTCATCGACGCGCCGTGCAGTGCAAACATGAATCTGCTTGCCGTGGTATTCCTGCGTTTTCCATTGCTGCTGATCGTCCTTGGAAGCGCGCTTAAGTGTAATGGTGCCCATCGAAGTGTCCTCATGCGGTTGTAGCAGATTGATCGGATGCGATTCGTTATCGCAATGGGAATGATCCTCGCATTTTCTCGGCGATTCCGTTCGCTGACGCACATACTGGGCCATAGTCTCCGGGTGGCTGGTGCGAAAGAACCAGGCGGATCGATTTCGCAGTCACCATCTTCTGTTCCCAGCCCCGCCATCGTCGGCGGAGCGTGGTTGTCAAACAATAGCCTGCACTGCGTTCGGCAACGAACAGACGGCTGCCGGTCGATCCCTTAGCGTTGCCCGTACGGATATCCTGCGGGCGGCGTCGGGCGATGGCTTGGGCTGAACCTGTTGGCCGAATAGGAGCAATGCAATGGAAGTGTACCTCCACAGAGTACTGGGTTTGTATGCAACGCGCGCCGCGGCCGACTCCGTATTCGATCAGCTTGTTCAACGCGGCGTCCCGCCGGAGAAGGTGACAATTCTGGAGCCTGGACGCGGTGACGGGAATGAGGAGGCCAAGGCCGATAGCGACGACGTGTTGAAGGAACTGCTGCGGGAGGGCGCGCTCGGCGCGGCGGTTGGCACGCTCGCGGGAGCTGTCGGCACCATTGCGCTGGCGGCTGCGAACATCAGCCTGTTCGTCGCCAGCCCCGTGCTCGGCGCGCTGTATCTCCTTGGCTGGGGAGTGAGTTTCGGTGGATTCGTCGGCGCCGTCGCCGGTTCTCAGAGGAGCACGGGGAACGTCTCCGATCTGGTCAGGGATGCGCTGGCGAGCGGCCATGTAGTTCTTGTTGCGCATACAGCCACTGAGGGGCAAACGACTCGTGCCCAGCAGATAATCGGCGCGTCGATGGGCGGGGCCGGCACGTCGTCGCCGAGCGGAATTCTGGCGCCGGTGCCGATTTCATATCGACCAGCATGAGAAAAGGGGAGAAGAACAATGTTGAAGCTAGTGATACGTGGCTGGATGTGGTTCGTCATTCTCGGGGTTGCGGGCGGCGCGCATGCGGAGCAGAACGCCCCAGCGGCCAATTCCCGTTACGTGATCCAAGGCGAAACGGTCTACGACAAGAAGACCAACCTGACCTGGCAGCGTTGCAGCGTCGGGCAGCGATGGGTTGAAGGGACGGGATGCGTTGGCGCCGTCAAGACATTTACCTTCGACGCCGCCAAGCAACAAGCGGACGGGATGTGGCGTCTGCCGCCGAAGGGCAAGCTGGCGACGTTGATCGACCGGAACCGCAAGACCAACAGGCAGAAGCCGGCGAGCGACGAGCTTGCATTTCCGGATATGGATCTGGAAAATCTGGTTTATTGGTCCAGCACGCCTCGCGACGCCTCGAACGCCTGGTTCGTCAGTTTCGAACGCGGCTACATTTACTATGACTACCGAAGCACCCCACGCGCGGTCCGGCTGATGCGAAGCGGACGGTGATTTTGACGATGGCTGCGGCGGGCTACGGCCGGTGCTGCGCGGCAGGTCTTAGGGTACCCATCCATGAAGCGCGGCCAAAAGTGGGCAGTCGGCGCAGGGATTGCAGCGGCCGTGCTGGGCGCGGCGTGGCTTGCCGTGGCCTGGTGGCTGCCCACCGACGAACAACTTGCCGCCTGGCTCACGGCCGAGGCCGAAGAAAGGCTGGGGGTCAAGGTAACCATCGGCTCTGCGCACTGGGCGTTGCTGCCAGAGCCCGTTGTCGTGGTCAACGACTTCCGCACGCAGCAGGCGCAGCCGGTGGTCATCCGGCAGCTGAGCGCGCATCCCAACGCGCGCGTGCTGCTGCAGCGCAAGCTTGTGTTCGAGCGCATCGACATCGATGACGCGGTTTTCCCGCGCAACTCGGTGCGCGCCTTTTACGCCAAACCCGGCGCGAGCGCGCCCGATGCGGGCGATGCGGTGCCGCTCGAACACCTCGAGTTTCGCAACCTGACCTGGATCTACTACAGCGGCATCGCCGTCGCCTATGACGGCGAGATCGATTTCGACCCGCACTGGCGCCCACGCCATGCCGAGTTGCGCCGTCCCGGCATCAATCCGGCTTTCACGCTGACGTTGGCGCGCGAGGCCGATGCCGACCGCTGGCAGACGCGCATCCATGTCGGCGGCGGCACGGCGCACGGCAACGTCGGGTTGACGACCGCCGCAAACGGCGCCATGCACCTCAGCGGCCAGTCGGCCCCGCATGACGTTGAGGTGGCCAGCGCGTTGAGCTCCTTCCACATCCGGTCACCCGTCGGGGGCAAGGGCTCGGGCCAGACAGTGTTGTCCGCGGACGGTAAATCGGTAGACGAGCTGGCGCGCTCGCTGCATACGCGCACCACGTTTTCGGTCAATCGCGCAACGGTATTGCGTTTTGACCTGGACAAAGCCATCAGCACGCACGGCAAAGAGCACGACGGCCAGACCGCGTTGCAGGAGCTGACCGGCCAGATGGACACGCAGAACACCGATGAGGGCATGCGCGTCACCTACACCGGCTTCAAGGCCCGCGCCGGCACGTACACCGCCACGGGTAAGGCCACGGTCTATCACCGCCAGGTGGAAGCCAGCGGCAATCTGGACCTGGCCGAGGGCGCGGTCAGCGTGCCCTTCACCGTGAGCGGGCCCGTCGCCAAGCCGAAAGTCTCGGTGCCGCCGGGATTCTTCGCAGGCGCGGCTATCGGCACTGCGGTGCTGCCCGGTATCGGCACCGTGGTTGGCGCCCGCATCGGCGGTGCCCTCGGCCGGCTGTTCAAAGGCGGCGCGCAACAGCCTGTCGCGCCAGCGCCGGTTGCTCCGAAAAAGAACTAGCCAGACGCCGCTGCTGTGCGCAAGGTCTCTCAATAACCGGTGGTTGTGCGGCGGCAGCACCATTCGTACTCGAGATGCAGCGCGGGATGCAAAAGAAATATGTGTTCCCTTTTCGTGGGAAGCCGGTTGGCAAGCCCAGCACACGCGCGTGGCGTGATGCCTTGGCGCGCGCCGGCATCAAAAATCTCCACTGGCATGACCTGCGCCACACCTGGACTTCTTGGCTGAGGCAAAGAGGCGTGCCACTTGACGTGATTCAGCAGCGCGGTGGCTGGCGCTCGCCTGCCAACCGTGACTGCCGGTGTCGCGTGACTACAACAGCAATTTCGAGGGCACTCACCAGCTCCTGCGTAAGCCGATGAAAACCCCGTGAGGCATATAGCTCAGGATAAGAGGCGAGTCCCGATGGTGGGCGTAATAACCCGATGCTGTTCCCAAGGCAAAGCCGGCGAGAACGTCGGTTTGCCAATGGGCTTGCTGCTTCATTCGGCCAACCGCATCATAGAGGGGCAACATCTCCAATGCATACACGAACGGATGATCGGAGCGGTACTCGATAACAAAAGGCGTTACGATGGAGGTGACTGCTGCAACCTCGCCGCTCGGAAAGCTGTAGTGTCCGTGACCTTGGAACCAGGAGTTGGGATCGTTATTTTGGACAGGTCGGGTGCGTGTAAAAGCGTATTTCAGTCCTTCTGTTGAGGCCGCAGCGAGCAGTGACGAATCGATCGCTTGCCAGAATGTTTTTCCGAGTCGCGTTTCTCCGCCTTCGTAGATCCCGCCGGCGAATTCCCCGATAATTAGAAGACTCTCTAGTGCCGTCTGGTTGCTGCGTTTCCAGATGCCGCTGTTGTCGAACGACACGCGATGGTCAATTCCAAGGGGGCCTCCTCCGGCGAATGCGTACCCCGACCAAACGCAGGCGACTGTTAGCAGGACTGACCTAAGATGCATAGTCGTTCCTCATCTTGGCTGTTTAAAATTGACGCCCCCATGCAGTTGCATGAGGACCTCCCTCTCTCCACTACGCCACGGCGCCATAATATCAAGGCGGGCGGCGAAACTTCGGATTCGTTAACCTACGGAATGGCCTGTTC
>JADGRR010000367.1 GCA_017880745.1 Burkholderiales bacterium | reverse complement strand
TTGGGCGGAGCGGTTCCATGCATGGAGGAGAGGGTGAATAGCGGACCAAGTAGCGGGAGGACTCGAGATGAACTTCGGGTCCCTCCTATACGTGGTGACTTAAATCGCGCCACCGTTGTTGCGGGGTTGCGCTTATTGCGCGGACGAGAAGCCGTCCGCGCGGATCACCGATTGCGCGCGGATGTAAAGCGCATCCGCACGCAATCGGCGATCTGGTATAAAAACATACCCAAGCCGTTGTTGCTTTTATCAATAATCGTGTTTTTGGTACGGATGGTGTTTATCCGTACCAAAAACACGATTGGCGCGCGCAGCGCGCAGGTTTTGGGCAATTAGATGCTGCCGCCTTGGGAGGCGCCTAAGCAGGCGACAGCGTTTAAGACGCCGCATATAGAATCGCCAGTGAAATGAAACGATTGTCGATCATCATCCCGACGCTCAACGAAGCCGAAGGCATTGTCGCCACCCTTGAATCCCTGGGCGGATTGCGCCATCGCGGCCATGAAGTGATCGTGGTCGACGGCGGATCGAGCGACGGCACGGCCAGTCTGGCGCAGGACCTTGCCGACCGGGTGCTTGCGGCGAGCGCCGGGCGGGCCGGCCAGATGAATGCGGGCGCGCGCGCCGCCGCGGGCGATGTGCTCCTGTTCCTGCATGCCGATTCACGCCTGCCCGACGACGTCGACCGCCTGGTGCTGCAAGGTCTGGCTGCCGGCGGTCTCGCCTGGGGCCGCTTCGACGTGCGCATTGCCGGCTCGCACTCTTTGTTGCGGCTGGTCGAAGCCATGATGAACCTGCGCTCCCGCCTGACGCATATCTGCACCGGAGACCAGTGCATTTTTGTGCGCCGCGAGGCATTCGACGCAGTCGGCGGCTACCCTGGCCAGGCTTTAATGGAAGACATCGGCATCAGCGCGCGGCTGCGCCGCCTGTCCGCGCCGCTATGCCTGCGACAGCGCTGCCTCACTTCGGCGCGCCGCTGGGAAAGCCAGGGTGTGCTGCGCACGGTCATACTGATGTGGTGGCTGCGGTTGCAGTATGCGCTCGGCGCGGCGCCGGCGCGGCTGGCGCGCGGCTACAGGACGCGCGGCCATTAGCTGCCGCATCATGGTCTTTGCCAAAGCGCCCATGCCGGGCCGGGTGAAGAGCCGCCTGATACCAGCGCTGGGTGAACGGGCTGCTGCAGAATTGCACCGGCAACTGGTCGAGCGCACGCTCTGCACCGCCTTGGCCGCCGGGCTGGGCCCAGTGGAGCTTTGGTGCGCACCCGGAACGGACGATGCGTTTTTCGCGGCGTGCGCCAGGCAGTACGGCGTAAGTCTGCGCGCCCAGGGGGTGGGCGATCTGGGGATGCGCATGGCACGTGCCCTGGAGCAAGCTCTGTCGGGAGGCTCCCCCGGGCTATTGGTCGGCAGCGATTGCCCGGTGCTGACGGCGGAATATCTGGGTGAAGCTGCGGTCGGCCTGGCCGGTGGAAACGATGCGGTGTTCGGACCGGCCGAGGACGGCGGCTACGTGCTGATCGGCCTGGCGCGCAAGCCATCGGCGCAATTGTTCGAAGGCATTGCCTGGGGCACGGCGACGGTGATGCAGGAGACGCGCGCGCGGCTGGCGCGCCTCAACTGGCGCTGGCGCGAATTGGCGACGCTGTGGGACGTCGACCGGCCGGAGGATCTGCTGCGCCTGCGCCAGCTGCGCGGCGAATGCATCCGGGCGGGTCTGAACAACGGAGCCGATAAATGAACAAAGTCACGACAAGGTAGAAGCGCATTGAAGCGACTGGTATTGGTGGGCGGGGGACACAGCCATGTCGCCGTGCTGAAAAGTCATGGCGAAGCGCCCATGCCGGATACGCGCCTGACTCTGGTCAGTGCGAAGCGTCACGCGCCTTACTCGGGCATGCTGCCCGGGCTGATTGCCGGTCATTACGACTATCACCAGTGCCACATCGATCTGGTGCGCCTGGCGGGATATGCGCGCGCCGGGTTTCTGGAAGTGGAGGCAGTGGCGCTCGATCCGAAGGAACGCTTGCTGTTTCTCGCCGGCGGCGAGCGCGTCGAATACGACATCCTGTCCATAGACATCGGTTCAACTCCACCGACGTTTGGCATACCAGGCGTGCCGGAGCACGTGATTCCGGCAAAGCCGATCGAAACGCTGTTACCCGCCTGGGAAGGACTACGCGCACGCGCCGCCGGTCTGAAGCGCGTGGCGCTGGTGGGCGGCGGGGCAGCCGGAGTGGAACTCGTGCTGGCGATGCAATACCGCCTGCGCCGAGACGGCGCCGTACCCGGGTTCGATCTGATTACCGACACGCCGTTCGTCCTGCCCAGCCACGACGTCAAGGCGCGGCGAATGTTGCAGCGCATCCTGGATGAGCGTGGTGTGCGCGTGCATGCCGGGCGCAGGGTCGCCGCGGTGGAACCCGGCCGGGTCGCGCTCGAAGACGGCGCAAGCATCGACGTCGATGCGGTATTCTGGGTGACGGGCGCCACGCCGGCAGCCTGGCTGCGCTCGAGTGGCCTGCAAACGGATGCCGCGGGCTTCATTGCCGTCAATCCCTGCCTGCAGTCTGAGTCGCATGCCGATATCTTCGCCGCCGGCGATTGCGCCGGTGTGACCGGGCAGCCGCGGCCCAAATCCGGCGTGTTCGCAGTGCGCCAGGGTGCGCCGCTCTCCGGGAATCTGCGCCGCGCGCTCGCCGGGCAGGCGCTGGATCCGTACGTCTCCCCGCCGCACGCGCTGGCGCTGATCAGCGCCGGCGGCAAATACGCGGTCGCCACGCGCAATGCCTGGGCACTGCAGGGCGCCTGGGTTTGGCGCTGGAAGGATTGGATAGATCGGCGCTTCGTCGCCAAGTACCAGCGCTTGTATCAGAATTGATCGCCGTGCAACTATTCAAGTTGGGTCGGCGGAGTGCGTAGCGCGCTGATAAAAAATATGGGCAGAGTAACCGGCGTTTGCCGGCCACCCTGCCCGCGCGGGGAGAGGAGGAGGAGTCCCGCGAAACTGGTCTTGCCGCCGCCTAGCGGAAAAAATTCCCGCTGAAGGTGATCATTGTCTGGCTGCCTAGAATGCAGGCCAGTTTTACCGAAGCCACCAGTGCGGCTGCGCTGGCGGTCAGGTAACCCGCGAGCACTTTCACGATGCCGAAGTTCATGATATGGCTCCTGTTCAACTGATGGACTAAGTCTAAACATCGCCTTTGTATTTGTCGAATCGATTCTTTAGATTTAGTATATCTGTCCTATGGATATTAGAAACGTCGATCTCAACCTGTTGGTAGCGCTGGACGCGCTGCTGGCCGAGCGCAGCGTATCGCGCGCCGCCGTGCGCCTGCATTTGTCGCAACCGGCGACCAGCGCGCTGCTGGCACGCCTGCGCACGCTGTTTGACGATCCTTTGTTGTTGCGCAGCGCGCGCGGCATGCTGCCGACGCCGCGCGCGTTGCAGCTGCTTGGCCCGGTAAAACAGGTGCTGGACGAAATCGATGCGATCGTCCAGCCGCGCGCTGCATTCGATCCGGCCAGCGCGGTGCACACCTTCACTTTGTCGGCCTCGGACTACGTCGAATACGCGCTGCTGCCGACGCTGGTGGATTACCTCGAGCGCAGGGCGCCGGGGGTGCGCCTCGCGGTAATGCCGCTCGATCTGCAAGCGGTGGCAAAGCAGATGGAAAGCGGCGAGGTCGATCTTTGCATCACCGGACTCCAGAACGCACCGGCAGGAATGCATCAGCGGCCGCTCTACCCGGAACGCATGGTGTCCGTGGTGCGGCGCGACCACCCGGGCGTAGGCGCGCGCCTGACACTGGAGAAGTTCTGCAGCCTGGAGCACATCCTGGTGTCGGTGCGTGGCAGCGGATTCAGCGCCCGCATCGACGAGGCGCTGGCCGCGCTCGGACGCAAGCGCCGCACGCGGCTGGCGGTGCCGCATTTCCTTCTGGTGCCAGAGATCGTGGCGCGCTCGGATATGATCAGCGCCTTGCCGGAGCGGCTGGCGCGCGGGCATGC
>JADGRR010000366.1 GCA_017880745.1 Burkholderiales bacterium | reverse complement strand
TCCCAATAGATGCGGCCGCAGCCGGGGCAAAGCTGGAAGCGTTCGTAGGCGGCGCGCACTTTCTCCGGCAGGCGCGCGAGCACTTGGGCTTTGGGCACGCCGTGCAATTCGGCATTGCATTCGCGGCAGCGGCTGAACGGCCGAAGATTCGCCTCCAGCTGGAACGCGCGCACCACCTCGCGCAACTGCTCCTCCGACTCGGTTCGGCGCACGAAGTAACCGTGCGTGACCAGGCGCTGCTTGAGCAGGCCCTTGTCGCGCGTGAGGATAATGCGGCGCTCGGCCAGAGCAGCGGTGATGAGCTCGCTGTCGCGATAGTCGTTGCGATACAGGCAATCGAAGCCTGCCATGCGCAGGTGGCGGGCGAGCTTGCCCAGATGCGCATCGAGCACGAAGCGCGGTTCGCGCAGCGGCCGCGGCCGCAGATGCTGCAGCGGCGCGATATCCAGGCGTTCGAATACCGGGTACACCGCGACGCGCTCCCCGCCGCGCAGCACGCGGTCGAACCCGACCGAATGTCCGTCGACCAGGATCAAATCGACTTCGGTATGCGGCACGCCGATCGCCTCGATCGCGTCCTTCACCGAGCGCGTCCCGGCGACGCTGTAGGCGAAGCTCGCGCGGCGCCGCTCGGGCGGCAGGAAATCGTTCAGCTCCTCGTAGAAACGGAATTCGGCCGATGCTGCGGCGTGCGTCATCGCCAGCCTTGGACCCTGGGCGCCTAGAACAAACGGCACAGCGCCCTGATGTCGGCGTTGCCGCCGGAGAGGATCACGCCGACGCGCTTGCCCTTGCAATCGTGGCGGCGGTCGAGTTTGCCCTCGAGCAGGGCCGTCGCGGCAAGGGCGCCGGTGGGCTCGATGACGATTTTCATGCGCTCCCACATCCAGAACATGGTGCGCAGCAGTTCGGCATCGCTCACCGTCGACATGTCGTGCACGTACTGCAGCACCAGCGGGAACGTGATCCTGCCGAGCGAGGGCGTGCGCGCGCCGTCGGCGATGGTGTCCGGGTTGTGGCAGGTCTGCAGCGTCTTCGAGCGAAACGAGCGCGTCGCATCGTCGCCCGCCTCGGGCTCGACGCCGATCACCTTGCAGCCTGGCGACCAGTGGCTCGCCGCGACGGCGGACCCCGAGAGCAGCCCGCCGCCGCCGCAGGGCACCAACAGATAATCCAGCGGCCCGGTCTCTTCGATCAATTCCTTCGCCGCGGTTCCCTGCCCGGCAACGACCTGCGCATGGTCATAGGGCGGGATCACGCTCATGCCGCGTTCTGCGGCGATTCCCGCCGCCAATTCTTCGCGCCTGGCCGTCCTGGGGTCGTAGGTGATGACTTCCGCGCCATAGCCGCGCGTGGCCTCGAGCTTCACCTGCGGCGCGTCCTGCGGCATGACGATGACGCTCTTCACGCCGAGGAGCCTGCCCGCCAGGGCCACGGCCTGGGCGTGATTGCCTGAAGAGTAGGCGAGCACGCCGCGCCGCTTCTGTTCCGGACTCAGCTGCGCCAGCGCGTTGTAGGCGCCGCGGAACTTGAACGCGCCCATGCGCTGGAAATTCTCGCACTTGAAGAATACCTGCGCGCCGCAGCGCTCATCGGCCGTGCGCGAAGTCATCACCGGCGTGCGCCGGGCGTGGCCTTCGAGCCGCCGCGCGGCGGCGGCGACGTCCTCGTAATTGACCGCAAGCGGATGGAGCGGCGCTGCGTTCATGGAGGGGTCGGGAACATTCACCCCTTCATTTTACCTTCACATCGGCGGTTTGGTCTCGCGCCACGCAGGCAGCGCCTCGATGCGCGCATACCAGGATCGTTCCACAGTTGCAGCGGTTTCCGCTACGACGCGTACTCCAGCTTCGGACGCCAGTCCGTACCGCGCCCCTCCGGCGTGAAATCGAGCAGGTTCCACAAAGGCCAGATCAGATCGACGTGCCGGCCGTCCTGCCCCGGCTCGCTCGGCGCAAACAGCAACTCAGTGCAGAAGCTGTGATGAATCTTGCCGTCGTGCCGCGTGAAGACGTTCAGCGTCGGCCACTGCGAACCCTTGTCGTCTTCTCCGTGGTAGTCCCGGTTGTAAGTGTTGTTGGCCGAGGACAGCAGGCGCAAATTGCGCCAGCCGCGCTCGCGCGCGTAGGCGCGGATGCGCTGGATCGGGGACTTCGCCACGACCACCAGGTTGACGCGCTGGGTCGCGTGCGGCGCCGCGCCGTCCAGGCTGTCGAGCATAGCGGTGCACATCGGGCAGGCTTGCGCCATCTTCGGACCGTACATGAAACTGTAGACGACGAGGCTGGCCTCGGGCCGGACGAAGAGTTCCGACATGCGCACTTTGCGCACCGATTCGCTGTCCTCGGGGTGCGCAGATCCTTCTTCGAACACGTAGTCCTGCGGCACCGCGCCGCCCAGGGGTAATTGGCGTCGCAGTGCCGCGACTTTTTCCAACTCCTGGCGCAGATTCACCTCTGCGGTGAGCAGCTTGTCGCGCGCTGCGCGATAACCGGCACTTTCGCCGGGAAAGCGTTGGGAATGAATTGAAACGGATGCGGGTTTTTGCCTGGTTTTCGCGGTCATTTTCAGCCCTCCGGGAAATTGTGGCTTAAACAAGCAAGCATTCCAGCCGACCGGTGCAAGCGTCCCAGCCGTGCTGGTGGCGATCAGTTTAGCGCAGGGTCAGGGTCAGGCGCGAGTCGCCGCGCACCAGGAAAATACGCAGCGGCCGCTCGGCCTGGCGCAGCGACGCCAGCAGTTCGGTCACCGAGCGCACCCGGCTGCGGTTGACGCCGTAGAGCACGTCGCCGGGGCGCAAGCCCGTCTTGGCGCCGGGCGACTTGGGTTCGATGCGGGTGACGATCGCGCCCTCGACCATGCCGTGCAAGGGCATGCCCGGCTCGATGTTGGACACGCGCACGCCGGCGAGCTGTGGCACAGCCTCGCCCGGGATCTCGGTCATGGTGAAGAGCTCCCCGATGCGCAGGCGCAAGGCCACGGGCCGGCCGCCGCGCTGCACCCGCAGCTCCACCTCTTCGCCGACCGGAACCAGACCCATGCGGTTGCGCAAATCGGCCGAGCCGCGCACCGATTTGCCGTTGATGCTGGTCACGATATCGCGCGGCTTCAGGCCGGCCTTGTCTGCGGGCGAGCCGGGCTCGATCTGGACCACCACGGCACCGTCGGCCGAGCCCGCCGCCAGCGATTGCGCCAGTTCGTGCGTCATGTCCTGCGTGACCACGCCGACGCGGCCGCGGCGCACTTCGCCGAAGCGGATGATCTGCTCCATTACTTTGCGCACCATGTTCGAGGGCACGGCAAAACCGATGCCGGCACTGCCGCCGGAGGGGCCGAGGATGGCCGTGTTGATGCCGATCAGCTCGCCCGCGAGGTTGACCAGCGCGCCGCCCGAGTTGCCAGGATTGATCGAGGCGTCGGTCTGGATGAAGTCCTCGTAGCCTTCTATGCCCAGACCGGTGCGGCCGAGCGCGCTGACGATGCCGGAGGTGGCCGTCTGGCCGATGCCGAAGGGGTTGCCGATGGCGACGACGAAATCGCCCACGTTCATCGCGTCGGAATCGCCGAATTTGAGCTCGGCCAGGTTTTGCGCGTCTATTTTCAGCACGGCGATGTCGGTGCCGGGATCGGTGCCGACCAGCCGCGCCTTGAGCGCGCGCCTGTCCTTCAGCGTCACCACCAATTCCTGGGCATTGTTGATGACGTGATTGTTGGTGAGCACGTAGCCGCGCGCGCGGTCGACGATCACGCCCGAGCCTGCGCTCTGCTCTCCCTGCGAGGGACTATCGGGAATGTTGAAAAAGCGCCGGAACAGCGGGTCGCGAAACAGCGGGTTGTCCTCCAGCGGCGAACGTGTGACTACCGAGATGTTGACCACGGCCGGCGTCACCTGCGCCAGCATCGGCGCGAGCGTGGGCACGCCCTTCAGGTTGAGCGGTAGCGCGGCCCAGGCCCAAGGTGGCATAAGCAGCATCAGCAGGGCGACGATAGTGCGCAGGCGCATCGACAAACACTCC
>JADGRR010000365.1 GCA_017880745.1 Burkholderiales bacterium | reverse complement strand
GCTGCTCGGCGCGCTGGCGGCAGGCGCGCGCCAGCTCGTTGCGATCGACAAGCTCGATTCGAAGCTCGAACTCGCGCGCGCGCTCGGGGCCACGCACACCTTTCGCGCCGACGACCCGGACCTGGTCGCGCGCGTGAAGGCGGCGACCAACGGCGGCGTCGATGTAGCGATCGAGGCGGCCAGCGCCGTGGCGGCGCTCGCCACGGCTTACCACGTCACCCGGCGCGGCGGCACCACGGTCACCGTCAGCCTGCCACCGCCCACGCACACTTTCAACGTGCCGGCGGTCAATCTGGTGGTCGAGGAACGCACGCTGAAAGGCAGTTTCCTGGGTTCTGCGGTGCCCGCGCGCGACATCCCGCACTACATCGCGCTCTATCGCGCCGGACGGCTGCCTGTGGACAAGCTGGTGACGCATCGAATCAAGCTCGACGAGATCAACCTCGGCTTCGACCGTCTGGCGAACGGCGAGGCGGTGAGGCAAATTATCGTTTTCTAAGTCCGGGCTGACGCTGCTGCGCGGGCGGCGGCGCGGATCCGATCCCTGAAACGCGCATACAGCCGCGCGGCGCCTATCAGGTTCCATTCCAGCCAGAGGCAGGACGCGCTGAACGCCAGACCGGCAGGCAGCGCGAGCGCGGGCCACACGACTGCCGCGAGCAGCAATACCAGCGCTGCGAAATGCAGGCGCATCTGGCCGCGCATCGCGCGCTCCGGAATCATTTGCTTCATATTGGGCTGTGTCATCACCGTTCCGCCCTGCCGCTGCAGGTGCAGCCAGTTGAGGAAGGGCATGATCTTGTACAGCATGCCCATGATCACCGAGAGGAACACTCCGGGCAAAGCGAGCACGCCCAGCCACAGCGGTGCGCGCGGGTGGCTGCCGAGCTGCGGCAACGCCACGAACACCAGCCACGAGACGGCCAAGCCGAGCAGCGCCAGCATGGCGCCACGCCAGAAATTGAGGGTGACATCGGCCTGGCGCCGCCGGCGGCGCGATTGCAGCCAGAGCGTGGCGACGGCGTAGAGCCCGGCGAGCAGCATCCCTGCCAGCAGCACGCCGGACTGCCATGCCTGCGCTGCGTCCATGCCTGGCAGGAGTTGCAGCGACCACAGGCACAACAGCAGGAACAGTCCTGCCGGGACGAGGCGCGTCAGCCAGACCGGGTAGGCGGGCGTGAGCTGAAACATCGGCACCACCAGATAGGACACACCGATCACCAGCATCAGCGCCCAGCCGCCGAGCCCCCAGGCGACATGGACGTTGATCAGCGCAAGCAGGGACCAGACCGATTGCAGGCTCTCCCGCAATCCGAGGGTGCTGGCCAGGGTCACGCCGAGCACGACCGTGACCAGCAGGCCCAGCACGGCCAGGCGCAACACGTAAATGCTACTGCTGCGCGCCGGCGTGCGCAGCAACGCCGTCGCCATTACCGTCAGGAACAAGCCCAGGGCTGTGGCAAACACCAGCGCGGCCAGCAGGAACAGGACCTGCTGCTCGAGCAAGAAGGCCGTCGCCAGGAACACCGCGCCCGCAGTGATCAGCGGGTGCACCACGGCCGCGACCAGGCGCGGCCGCCAGATGTTGGCGCCGGCCACCACGGCCACGAATTGCAGCAGCGAACCGCACATCGCCTGCAGCATGAAATCGACCACGATCAGATGGGTCATCGCCAACGCGCCGGGCGACCAGCGGGATTCGAGCGCCGCGGGCCCAAGCCAGGCCAGGATCAGACCGGCCACCGCGCCGAACAGCGGCGCCGTGAGAAAGAAGCGGTAGGGCACCGATATCGGCGGCGCCTGTTCGAACGACAGGGTGGGCTGCATTGAGTTCGCGGGTCAGGTTGCTAGAGGATACGAGGGGACACGTCCCCTCGTGCTCCCCTAAATGAGGCGCCCAACGGCAATTCCGTTAGGCGCTCTCACGGTTTTTGAATGTGAATCTCGTTGGTGCCGTCGGCGCGAAGCTCGGCGCGGTGGCGGTAACCGTTCCGGTCGAGGATCGCGTACAGCGGCAGCGGCTCGCAATGCAACAGCAGCACCAGTTCCTCGCCGGGCGCCAGCGTGCCGAGTTCGGCCACAGCCAGTTCCAGCGGCTCCGGCGGCTCCATGCCGCGGCCATCGATCACCCGTGGCTCAGGCATGGCCTGGTTCCAGCAGCGCGCCCATCTTTGCCGCAACCCGTTCTGCCTCTGCCCCGAGCGCCTGGTCGCACATCGGATAGAGGATGTTCTCTTCCTTCATGTTGTGCTGCTGCATCAGCATCAGCAGGGTCTCGGCGACACCGGCGTAGGCTTCGCCATCGCGCGCCGCGCAGGCCGCCTCGAGTTGCGACAGCAAAGAGCGCATCTGCTCATGCTCGTGACGCATCATCTGCGTCGGGCCTGCGCTCATGCCGGTAGCGGCCTCGAACGCGGGGAACAGCAGGCTCTCCTCGGCTTCGAAATGCGCCTTCATCTGATCGTTGAAACGGGTGAAGGCGGGCGCCGCCGCCGCCCAGTCGCCGCGCTGGGCGAACTCCTCCGCGGCGACAAACAAATCGTCGCAATGCCTGTGGTGGGCGGGAAGGATTTGCGTGGGAAGGCTCATGACGGGGTCCGGAAGTGGAGTGATCCCTGAATGTTAGCAGCAGCCTCACGGCCAGGACCTTGTGGGAAATCAAAGGATTTGCAAGTGCCGGCGCCAGAACCGGCCATTTGACGGGCCGGCCCCGGACGGCGTAGGGTGTCGTTCCACATAATAAGGAGGAGGATGGTCATGAAACCCGAATTGACATTGCTGGTCTGGTCGGTGGCGCTGGCTTTCGTGCAGATTCTGATCGTAACGCAGGGGGCGATGATGCAGGTGGGCCTGCCGGCGCTTGTCGGCAACCGCGAACCGCAACTCGAGATCACCGGCTGGGCCGGACGCGCGCAGCGCGCGCAGCGCAACATGGTCGAGAATCTGCTGCTGTTCGCCGCGCTGGTGCTGGTCGCGGTCGGCGCTGGCAAGACCAACGACATGACGCTGCTCGGCGCGCAGATTTTTTTCTGGGGCCGCGTCGTTTACACCGCCGTCTATATCGCCGGCATTCCCTGGCTGCGCACCGGCGTCTGGCTCGTATCCGTGATCGGGATGATCCTGATCTTCGCGCAATTGGTCTAGCGCGTACTCGCCGGGCGGGCTCCGCCGGTCGTTCCGGGTTTCGGAAACGGCGAGCCCGCGCCACGCGGCTATTTTGCGGCGTCTTCCGCCCGGTCTGCGCTCTGCTGCGTCTGTTCCATCGCCTTCCCGATATTCTGCTGCATCTGCTCCATGGTCTTCTTGCCTTGCTCGATTTCCTTTTTCTTGGCGGCGGCGACGGTCGCAGCGGTGCTCATGGTATCTACGCCGCAGCCGGCGAGCGCAGCGATTGCGACAAGGGTGATAATCTGTTTCATGGATGTTCTCCCCGGTTAGAACCGGTTTCAAAATGACGAGATACTACTGCTCATTCTCCCCTAGATCGGCCTTCGATGCGCGAAAAAGACGACCGACGATGTTGGCGAGCAAGTACACGGGAATTTCGTCGATCGTAACGTTGTCACAGTGGTTGTTGTAGCCGCTGAATGGTAATCTGCCCCGGCTGTCGTTTGGGCCCGGCAAAACGCTGGCGCAAGATTCGCTTTCTGTCGCAAAATGTCATGGTTCCCGTCAAAGCGCATGAAATTTACCACCCTAGTCAGCGCGGAGAAGTTGGCGCAGCATCTGCATGATCCGCAATGGATCGTGTTTGACTGCCGCTTTGCCCTGACTCGCCCGGAATCCGGACGGCAGGCTTATGCGAAAACCCATATCCCCGGCGCTCGCTATGCGCATCTGAATCACGATCTGGCCGGGGCAGTCACTCCAGCCAGCGGCCGCCATCCCCTGCCCGATGCAGCCTTGCTCGCGCGCAAGCTGGGCCTCTGGGGTGTCGACGAAAGCAAGCAGGTTGTCGTTTATGACGACAGCTTCGGTTCCATGGCGGTGCGCCTGTGGTGGCTGCTGCGCTGGCTCGGTC
>JADGRR010000364.1 GCA_017880745.1 Burkholderiales bacterium | reverse complement strand
TTTCATGGCGGTGGGCGCCTGGGACGGCATGGCGGCGATGTACGAGGTGGCGCGGCGACTGAACGGCAAAATCGACGGCGACAAGGCGATGGAAATCCTTAAGGGCTTGAAGATCGACAGCCCGCGCGGCCCGCTCGTAATCGATCCCGCAACGCGCGATCCCATCGAGACCATCTACGTGCGCCGCGTCGAGCGTTTGAAGGACGGCAAGCTCTACAACGTGGAGTTCGACCAGTTCCTGAACGCCAAGGATCCGAACAAGTAGGCCGCCGGCGTGCGGTGCCGGAGAACACAGGGCGGGCGGCGCGGTGTCCGGTCGCAAGCCAAACGGCGCCGGGACGAAGGCCTCGTCCGTTTAACGCTGACGCAAGCAACATCGGGAGACAGGCAGTGAAGCTATTCGATCCACTGAAAATCGGCGGCATGACCATTCCGAACCGGATCATGGTGCCGGCCATGGTGACCCACCTGTGCAAGGAAGATGGCGTCGTCACCCAGGATACGATCGACCGCTATGTGCGTTACGCCGCCGGCGGCGCCGGTCTGATCGTGGTCGAGGCGATGGCGATCCACCAGGTCAAATCCGGCCCGCTGCTGCGCATCCGCGACGACAACTACATCCCCGGACTGCGCGAGCTTACGCAAAAAGTCCACGCGACGTCGGACTCCAAGATCGTGCCGCAGATCATTCATTTTCTGAAGGTCGCGCGCAGCGGCTGGCGCCAGACCGCCGATATGCTCTCCCTCGCCGAAATCGACCAGATCGTCGAGCAATTTGGCGATGCGGTGCGGCGCGCGCGCGAAGCCGGCTTCGACGGCGCGGAGTTGCATTCGGCGCATGCGTACACGCTCTCGTCTTTCCTCTCCCGCGCCAACCCGCGCACCGACGAATACGGCGGCGATAGTCTCGAGGGACGGCTGCGGCTGATCGGGCGCGTGATGGAAAACGTGCGGCGCAAGGCCGGCTGGGATTTTCCGGTGGGTGTGCGCATCAACGCCGAAGAATTTATCAAGGACGGTTACACGGTGGTGGATTCCAAGCACATCGCGGTTCGGCTCGCCGAACTCGGCGCCGACTACATCTCGCTCTCCGCGGGCGGCAAGTTCGAGGACGCGGTGCACACGCCGGGGCAGGTCCTGTTCCCCTACAACGGCTATTCGGGCGATCGCTGCATGCCCGGGGACTGGCTGCCGCGGGCGCTGCATGCGGGCATCGCCGCCGAGGTCAAGGCGCATCTGCTGTCCAGGGGCCATCGCGTCCCGGTTGCGGTGGCGGGCAAGCTCGACGCCCCGCGGGATGCCGAGCGCGTGGTCGCCGGCGGCATGGCCGATATCGTCGGCATCGCGCGTGGCCTGCTCGCCGATCCCGATTGGCCGATCAAGGTCAGGAGCGGCGAAGCGGATCGCATCGTGCAATGCGACTACTGCAACGTGTGCAAGGCCCTGGACGGCACGCACCGGACAGTCATATGCGCGCTCTGGCCGCAGGGATCGATCCAGGCGCCCGCGGACGACCCGGCTGTGCAGGCACCCAAGTGGGCGCAGGCCGAGGCGAGCCTGACGGCCATCCCCAATCAATCCCGGGTTGAACTGAAGTGGCCCAAGGCCGCGGGCGCCGCCACCTACCAGGTGTACCGCGCCGACGAACAGGGCGACCCGCAGATGATCGATGCGGTGAAGGTCACCTTCTGGGTCGACAGCGGCGTGCTGGGGGGCCACACCTACCGCTACTTCGTGCGCCCGTGCGCGGCGACCGGCACGCCGGGCCAGCGCTCCACCACGGCAACGGTGAAGGTTCCAGCGCCAAGTTATATGGCGGCGGCGTAGCGACTTCCTGTCGGCCAGTCATGCGGCACGCGATTCCCGCATTGAGTTCTTCAACGGCAGGTGTCTAGGTGCTTGCGGGCTGCGTTCCATGGCCTGAGGCATTCGCGCGCCGCTATCGCGAGCGGGGTTACTGGCGCGGCATTTCGCTGTTCGAGATGCTGCGCGAGTCGGCAGCGCGTACGCCCGCGAAAATTGCATTGATCGATGGCGAACGGCGCCTGTCCTATGCGGAACTGGTCAGCGAGTCTGAAGATCTCGCCGTCGGGTTGCACGCGCTGGGCTTGCGCCCCATGGAGCGGGTGATTTTTCAGTTCAGCAACGGACTGGAACTGATGCTCGCGTTTTTTGCGCTGCTGCGCGCAGGCGTGATCCCGGTGATGGCATTGCCGGCCCACCGGAGCGGCGAGATCGGCCACTGGGTCGAGCACGCCGGGGCGGTCGCGCATTTCGTTCCGGCGGCGACGCCGAAATTCGACTACGTCGCCATGGCACGCGCCGTGGCGGCGGACCACGCACGCATCCGCTACATCGTGACCGCGGGCCAGGCAGACGTTGGCGTCACGGCGCTGGAGGCGCTGCGCGCCATAGGCAGAAGCTCGGGCAGAACGTCGGGCAGACAGTCGAGCGCAGCATCGATCCCGTTGCCTGAACCGGCGGCGGACGAAGTGGCGCTGATGTTGCTGTCGGGCGGGACAACCGGAATGCCGAAACTGATTCCGCGAACCCACGACGATTATGTCTACAACGCGACACAGACCGGGACCACCGCCGGATTCGGTCCTGACACCGTGTTTCTTGCCGTGCTGCCGATGGCGCACAACTACACGCTCGCCTGTCCGGGGGTGCTCGGCGCGCTGGCCCATGGCGGTACGGTGGTCATCGCCGAGGGCACCGCGGCCGATACGGTATTTCCGGCCATCGCGCGGGAACGGGTGACCGTTGTCGCCGCAACCGTTCCGCTGGTTGCAAAGTGGCTGGACTCCGACCAGTTCGGCCGCCACGACCTGTCCTCCCTCGAAATGTTCATTAACGGCGGGGCCAAACTCGCCCCCGAACTGAGGCGGCGCGTCGAGGAACGCTTCCAGTGTGAATACCAGGAGAATTTCGGCACCGGCGAGGGCCTGATCAACATGACGCGCATCGGCGATCCGCACTCGCTGCGCTACCTGAGCTCCGGGCGCCCGGTCTCGGAAGCCGACGAGATCAAGGTGATCGACGAGAGCGGGAACGAGGTGCCCGAGGGACAGATCGGCGAACTCGTGGTCCGCGGCCCGTACACCATCCGCGGGTATTACAGGGCTGAACGGGCGAACCGCGACGCATTCACCGACGACGGGTTCTACCGCATGGGCGACATGGTTCGGGTGGTGGACGGCTACATCTACCTCGAGGGACGAAGGAAGGACCTGATCAATCGCGGCGGCGAGAAGATCAGCTGCGAGGAAGTCGAGAACTACATTCTGGCCCACCCCAAGGTGATGTCGGTCTGCGTGGTGGCGATGCCGGATGCGACGTTCGGCGAGAAGGCCTGCGCCTTCGCGATTCTGCGGGAAGGCTGCGCGCTCACGCAGGAGGAGCTGATCGCGTTTCTTCAGGGGCGGGACATCGCGCGCTTCAAGTTGCCGGAACGGCTGGAAATCGTGAACGAGTTCCCGATAAGCCCGGCAGGAAAGATCCTGCGGCGGGAACTGCGCGCGCGCATCGCGCAGCAGCTTCAGTGCGAACAGGTGCTTAAAGGGCGCGTGTAACTCGGGAGCGAGTGGCGTAATATTTCCTTATACTTGTCCTTTCGGCAGCGACAGCCGCGGGAAAACCGGTGCGAAGCTGCGAAGGAGGAGAATCGTGCTCGAAGGCTGTGTGCCCTGGCCCGCCGATCAGGCGGCACGCTATCGCGCCCGCGGCTGGTGGGAGGGCATCACCATCGCGGACCTGCTGGCGCGCACTGCCGCGCGCCAGCAGGAGAAGACTGCCCTCGTCTGCGCCGATCGGCGCCTGAGCTACCGGGACTTGGTCGAAACCTCGAATCGGCTCGCCTGCCGCTTCCTCGCGGCGGGCATCGACCCCCTGGACCGGGTGGTGGTGCAGCTGCCCAACGGCCCCGAGTTCGTCTACACTTATTTCGCCCTGACGCGCATCGGCGCCATTCCCGTGATGGCCCTGCGCGCCCACCGGCACACGGAGATCCGCCACTTCG
>JADGRR010000363.1 GCA_017880745.1 Burkholderiales bacterium | reverse complement strand
GCGCGCGCTGTTCGAGATCGAATACTGGGATTTGGAGCAGGCCAAGTTGAGAAAAGGTGGCACGCCCCCGCCGTATGCAGGCGAGATCGCCGTGGTCACCGGTGCAGCCTCAGGCATCGGCAAGGCGTGCGCCGAAGCTCTGCTCCGGCGCGGCGCAGCTGTCGTCGGGTTGGATATCAATCCGGCGGTGGAAACGATTTACCAGCGGCAGGATTTTTTCGGCCTGCGCTGCGACCTCACCGACGAACATGCGATCGGGCTTGCGCTCGAGCGCGCGGTTCTCGCCTACGGCGGCCTGGACGCGCTGGTGCTGAATGCCGGCATTTTCGCGGCGAGCCGCAGGATCAGCGAAATCGCCAGCGACGAATGGCGCCGCGTCATGGCGATCAACCTCGACGCCAACCTGTTTCTGCTGCGCGCCTGCCATCCGCTGCTCAAGCTCGCCCCCAAGGGCGGGCGCGTGGTGGTCATCGGTTCCAAGAACGTGCCTGCACCCGGCCCGGGCGCGGCAGCGTATTCCGCCTCCAAGGCCGCGCTCAACCAGCTTGCCCGCGTCGCCGCGCTGGAATGGGGGGCGGACCGGATACGCATCAACTCCCTGCACCCCAACGCCGTGTTCGACACCGGCATCTGGACCGACGAGGTGCTGGCGCAGCGGGCGAAGCACTACGGCCTTACGGTCGAGGAGTACAAGACCAACAATGTGCTCAAGACCGAGGTCAGGAGCCGCGACGTCGCCGAGCTCGCCGCCGAGATGTGCGGGCCGCTGTTCGCAAAGACTACCGCGGCTCAGGTGCCGGTCGATGGCGGCAACGAAAGAGTAATCTGAATCCGTGAAAATCGAAACGCTGCGCTGGCGCGAAGGCCGGCTCGAACTGATCGACCAGCGGCGGCTGCCGCTCGAGTTCGCATACGTTGCCTGCGACGATGCGGCGCAAGTCGCCCGTGCCATTCGCGATATGGTGGTGCGCGGCGCGCCCGCGATCGGCTGTGCCGCTGCCTACGGCGTGGCGCTGGAAGCGCAGCGTTACGCCGGCGCTGCGCGGGTGCAATTCGACGCCGCGTTGGAACAGTCTTTCGAGGTGCTTGCCGCAAGCCGCCCCACCGCGGTGAATCTGTTCTGGGCGATCGAGCGCATGCGCCAGTGCCACGCGCAATCCCGCGACGCGTCGGTTGAGGCAGCCGCCAAGGCGCTACTCGAACTCGCGCAAGAAATTTACGGCGACGATATCGAAATCAACCGCGCCATCGGACGCCACGGCGCGCCGCTGATCGCCGACGGCGCCCGCGTCATGACTCATTGCAATGCCGGCGCGCTCGCCACCGCGGGCCACGGCACGGCATTGGGCGTTATCCGCTCGGCGCGTGATGCAGGCAAGCACATTAGCGTGATCGCCAACGAAACCCGCCCCTATCTGCAGGGCGCGCGGCTCACCGCCTGGGAGATGGTGCAGGAGAACATTCCCGTAACGCTGGTGACCGACAACATGGCGGGCCACCTGATGCAGCGGGGCCGCATCGACGTCATCGTCGTCGGAGCAGACCGCATTGCCGCCAACGGCGATACCGCGAACAAAATCGGCACTTACACGCTGGCGGTGCTGGCCGAGCGCCATCGCATACCGTTCTACGTGGCGGCGCCGCTCTCGACCATAGATCTCTCCATCGCCGATGGCAGCGCCATTCCGATCGAAGAGCGCGGCGCCGCGGAAGTCACCGGCTTTCGCGGCGTGCGCTGGGCGCCTGAGGGAGTCAGCGTCGCCAACCCTGCGTTCGATGTGACGCCGGCAGCGCTGATTACCGGTATCGTCACCGAGCTAGGCGTGATCGGCCAACCGGATGCGATCAAGATCCGCGCGCTGTTCGGGCGCTGAAATTGGGGTAAGCGCGAGCACCGGGTTGCGGGTGAGCGCTCAGGTGTCGCTTATTTCGACGGCAGTCCCCGGACCAACGGCATCGAACAAGCCGACGATGTCGCGGTTGTGCATCCGGATGCAGCCGTGCGATACCGCATTGCCAATACGTTGCTCGTCATTGGTCCCATGGATATAGATGAACCTGCGCATGGTGTCGACCTGGCGCAGTCGGTTGAACCCCGGCTCGCACCCAGATAGCCACAAGATTCGGGTCAGGATCCAGTCACGCCCGGGATAGCGCTCGCCAAGTTCGCTGCTGTACACCTCCCCGGTAGGTCGGCGTCCGACGAACACCGCATTGAGCGGCTGCCCCGCGCCGATTTTGGCGCGGATGATGTGCTTGCCACGCGGCGTGCAGTCGCTGTCGCATTGTTCCCCGGCGCCGTTCTTCGAGGTCGATACGGCATACTCCCTGACCAAACCGCCGGCGTCGTCGAACAATTGCAGGGATTGTCTCGGCAGACTGATTCGAATGTGCGGCATCTCAGACCTTCGCCCGTCTTGCAGCAAAAAAATCCCGCAGCAGCGCGGCGCATTCCTCGCCCATGACCCCGGCGGTGACGGTCGTATGGTGATTCAGCCGCGGCTCGGCGAACAGGTTGACCACGCTGCCGCAGGCGCCGGTCTTCGCATCGGCGGCGCCGTAGACCAGGCGCGCTATGCGCGCATGCAGCATGGCGCCCACGCACATCGCGCAGGGCTCGAGGGTGACGTAGAGCACGCAGCCCGGCAAGCGGTAATTGCCGAGTCTATTCGCGGCCTCGCGCAAGGCGAGGATTTCCGCATGCGCCGCAGGGTCGTGACGGCTGATGGGGGCATTGAACCCGGTGCCGATGATCGCCCCGTCCTTGACCACCAAAGCGCCCACCGGCACTTCGCCCGCGATTTGGGCCGCGCGCGCCTGCTCCAGCGCGGCGCGCATGAATTCCTCGTCGTCAGCCACGGTTGTCGTCGTTCATGCAGTTCGCTCTGTCACCTTGACGTGTGCCTGCGCAGCGCGCAGCTTGACGTCGAGGTGATACAAGGCGGTGCGCAATCCTTCTTCGACGACTGGTTGATAGAACAGCATCTCGAGCAGCTGCGCTAGCGTCATTTTGTTCTGCCGCGCCCAGGAAAGCAAATGCGCCAGATGCCCGGCGGCCGCCGCGTTGATGTCCGCCTCAGGGCGCGTTACAACATGAGGGGATAACTCCCCTCATGCTCCCCTGAACCAGGGCCGTTTCTGTCAATTCTGAGACGGCCGCTTGGGTATTGCCAGGACCTTGCCTCAGGCGGCTTTGCGCGCGCCGAAATACGCTTCCAGACTGTCTGCATTGCCGATGAGCTTGCCGCCGATGAAGACTTGCGGCCAGGTGCCGCTGCCGGAAACCGCGCGCAGCGTGCTCGAGGTGATGTGTTTGCCGAGGCTGATCTCGTCGTAGCGATAACCCTTGGATTCGAGCAGCGCCTTGGCACGCGCGCAGTGCGGGCAGCCGGGCTTGGCGAAGATCACCACCGGATCGGGCGCGACTGCCTTCGGGTTGATGTACTTGAGCATGGTGTCCGCATCGGAGACCTCGAGCGGATCGCCTTCCTTTTCGGGTTCGATGAACATCTTCTCGATCACGCCGTTCTTGACCAGCATGGAATAGCGCCAGGAGCGCTTGCCAAAACCGACGTCGGATTTGTCGACCAGCATACCCATGCCAGCGGCGAATTCGCCGTTTCCGTCGGGGAGCAAAGTGATGTTCTCGGCTTCCTGATCCTGCTTCCATTCGTTCATGACAAAAGCGTCGTTGACCGACAGGCAGACGATTTCGTCGACGCCGTTCGCCTTGAACACGCCGGCGAGCTCGTTATAGCGCGGCAGATGCGTGCTTGAGCAGGTCGGCGTATAGGCGCCGGGCAGGCAGAATACGACTACGATCCTGCCCTTGAACACCATGTCAGTGGTCATATCCTTCCACTGGTGGTTGGTGCGGGTTTTAAAAGTCACATTGGGTACACGTTTACCTTCGAGGCTCTTGGCGCTGGGCAGCATGGTCATTCCTTTAGTAGTCAGTTGGTGATCGGGCAAGCTTCTCCATCAGCCCCGGCCATTTGCTCGCGCCCACCGGGCCGCAAAGGCTGAATCGCCGAC
>JADGRR010000362.1 GCA_017880745.1 Burkholderiales bacterium | reverse complement strand
TCAACGCCAACAACCAACTCTGGCAACGATTTTCAGGAAGAGAATGGTGCCGTCTGTGGCAATGGCAGGCGGCCTGATCTCCGCGGCTCTATTCATCGGCATTTCGGGTTATCACTGGATCGCCGGATTTGATTGGATAGATTCTCTTCTGGAGGCATCGATGATTCTCGGTGGAATGGGGCCGATAAATCCGCTTACGACAACGGGAGCAAAACTATTTGCTTCAGGATATGCGCTCTTCAGCGGGCTCGTATTCATAGCGGTAATGGGAATTACCCTCGCGCCGATTACTCATCTGATGCTGCACAAATTTCATCTTGATGAGAAGGACATGCCCGGTTGATCACTGACAGGGGCGTGCGCGCCCTGGCGTGAAAGGCGTGAAAGACGTCGCCGCCTGGATTCGCGAGAACAGCAAACAGGCGGAAAAGAAATAGATTGCGGCCTGCTCAGGCGAGCCCCTGCTGCAGCAGGTACTCCTCGTAGCTGCCGCGGAAATCGATGATGTTCGCGCCAACTTGCTTGCCCTCGCCCGGCTTCATCTCGATGATGCGCGTGGCGACCGATGACACGAACTCGCGATCGTGGGAAACGAAGACGAGCGTGCCCTTATAGCGGTCGAGCGCACCGTTCAGGGACTCGATCGACTCCATGTCGAGGTGGTTGGTCGGCTCGTCCATCAGCAGGACGTTCGGTTTTTGCAGGATCAGCTTGCCGAACGCCATGCGCTGCCCTTCGCCGCCGGAGATCACCCGGACCGATTTTTTTCCGTCGTCGCCGGAGAACAGCAGGCGCCCCAGCGTGGCGCGCACTCTCTGGTCGTCGTCGCCCTCGAGCCGCCATTGCCCGATCCAGTCGAACAGCGTCATCTCGACGGCGAAATCGGCTGCATGGTCCTGGGCGCAATATCCAGGGCGCGCCTTCTCCGCCCACTTCACCATGCCGTAGTCGGGTTTCCAATCGCCCCACAGGCAGCGCAGCAGCGTCGTCTTGCCAATGCCGTTGGGGCCGATGATCGCGACCTTCTCCCCCGCTTCGATGGCGAGATCCAGTCCCTTGATCAGCGGCTTGTCGTAGCTCTTGGAAAGGCCTTTCACTTCCACCGCGAGGCGGTGCAGCTTCTCGCGCTCGTCGACCTCGAAGCGGATGTAGGGATACTGGCGGCTGGAGGGCTTGACATCCTCGAGCTTGATTTTCTCGATTTGGCGCGCGCGCGAAGTGGCCTGGCGCGCCTTGGATTTGTTGGCGGAGAAGCGGCGCACGAAGTCCTGCAGCTCGGCTACTTTCTCCTTCGCCTTGGTGTTGGCCGCAAGCAGTTGTTCGCGCACCTGGGTCGAAGCGAGCATGTAGTCGTCGTAGTTGCCCGGATAGACGCGCAGCGTGCCGTAGTCCATGTCGGCCATGTGGGTGCACACGCTGTTCAGGAAATGCCGGTCGTGGGAAATGATGATCATGGTGCAGCTGCGCGCGTTCAGCACGTCCTCGAGCCAGCGGATCGAGTTGATGTCCAGGTTGTTGGTCGGCTCGTCCAGCAGCATGATGTCCGGATCTGCGAACAGTACCTGCGCCAGAAGCACGCGCAGCTTCCAGCCCGGCGCGATCGCGCTCATGGGGCCGTTGTGCTGCTCGATCGGGATGCCCACGCCATGCAGCAGTTCGCCCGCGCGCGCCTCGGCAGTGTAGCCGCCGAATTCGGCGTACCTCGCCTCCAGGTTGGCCGCGTGCATATAATCCTCTTCGCTCGCGTCCGGATTGGCATAGATGGCGTCGCGCTCGGCCATCGCCTGCCACATCTCTTCGTGCCCCATCAGCACCACGTCGAGCACGCGCTGGTCCTCGTAGGCGAACTGGTCCTGGCGCAGCTTGCCCACGCGCTCGTTGCGGTCGACCGCGACGCTGCCTCCGCTCGATTCGAGGTCGCCGCCGAGGATTTTCATGAACGTGGATTTGCCGCAGCCGTTGGCGCCGATGAGGCCGTAGCGGTTGCCTTCGCCGAACTTGACCGAGACGTTCTCGAACAAGGGCTTGGCACCGAACTGGATGGTGATGCCGGAGGTGACGATCAAGGCTGATTCCGTTTCTTGGGTGTGGCCGGAAGAGGCGGGATTCTACCGGAAACCACGCCCCGGGCGGCGCTTAATTCAGCCCCCGGTAAAACGGTGGATCAGCCTGCGGTCCTTTTTCGTCGGGCGCCCCTTCACGCCCGCGGCCGGATGCGGCTGGACCTTGCGCAGTGCAATTGCCGCCTGGCGGCGGGCGCGGCTGTCCTCGCGCTCGGCGTAGAGCAGCGCCGCCTGCGCCGCGGGGCCGCGCTGCCGCGACAGCGCTTTGACCTCGACCACCCACTCCAGCTCGCCCGCGCGAATCGCCAGTTCGTCCCCGCATCTGAGTTCGCGCGAGGGTTTTGCGCTCTCGCCGTTCAGCCGCACCTTGCCGCCGTCCACAGCCTTGGCCGCCAGGCTGCGCGTCTTGAAAAACCGCGCGGCCCAAAGCCATTTGTCGATACGTAGGGGTTCGTCGTCCATGCTCGCGCAGTATGATACCGCTGGCGCGCGCGCTTGCGTTACGTCATTCGCGCAGGCTTGCGCGGACGGCGCCCCGTCCGCGCGGATCGTCGCTTGCGCGCGGATCAAAAACACATCCGTGCGCAAGCGACGATCTTGTATAAAACCCCCACGCCATGTTTGGTGCTTACCATGACCGTGTCTTCTGTACGGATGCGCTTTTTATCCGTACAGAAGGCACGGTTGGCGCGCGCAGCGCGCAAGTCCGCTCGTGACAAGCGACCGCATTTAAGACGCCGTATTCAGCGCCGGCTCGGGGACCGCGACCCGCCGTGGCCGCAGCGTGACCACGGTTGCAACCGCAACCAGCATGAACACGGACGCGGCGCCGAACACCCACTGCGGCAGGTGCTGATCGAGCATCCAACCGAACAACAGCGGCGACAGCGATCCACCGAGGTCGAGGCCCGAGTAGACGAAGCCATACACCTTGCCGGTCGCCCCTGGCGGCGTCGCACCGCGCACCAGGATATCGCGCGAAGGCTGGGTGGAGAAGGTGAAGAATCCGACCAGGGTCATGGTGCCTGTCAACAGCCACAGGGGCAGCGCGCCGCTGGCGAGGAGCAGCGTCAGCGCGGCGCCGATCAGCATGCCCGAAGCCGCGACCAGATTGTGGCGGCTGCTGTGGGCCGCGGCGATGCCGCCGACGATGATGCCGACGATGCCGCCGAACAGAAACCCCGTCAGTGCCGTGCTCGCGGCGACCAGCGGTGCGCCATAGAATGCCGTGATCACCGACACCGAAAACGTCTGCAGTCCGATCAGGGCCATTGCATAGAAGGTGAAGAAAGCAAAGCACTTCAGGACCGGCTTGGACAGGAGCGCGCGCACGTCGTCCTTAAGGCTCCCCTCGCGCGCGCCTCCGGTCTTGTGCCGCTGCCCGACGGCATCTGCCTGCGTGCCGGATATCGCCCGGCGGCTGGCGATGCCGGCGGTGATCAGCAGTCCGAGAACGCCGGCCGCGATGGTCGCGGCGCGCCAACCGTACAGCGTGGAAATGCCGATGCTGAATACGGGGGCCGCGAGCCAGCCGAAATTGCCGCCGATGCCGTGTGTGCTGAACGCATAGCCGAGCCGTTTCGGGTTCACCTTGGCGTTCAGGATGGCAAAATCGGCCGGGTGAAACACGCTGTTGCCGATGCCCGCCAACAGCGCGATGGCTACCAGCATCCAGTACGAAGTCGCCAGACCGGTGAGCAGCAGCGCCAGGGAGAACGCGGTCATGCCGAACAGCAGCACGCGGCGCGCGCCATAATGGTCAACGACGAAGCCGGCCATGGTCTGCGAGATGCCGGAGACGGTATACATAACCGAGACCATGAGGCCGAGCGCGGCATAGCCGACGCCGAATTCGTCCTTGATCAGAGGAAACAGCGGTGCCAGGATCAACTGGAAGAAATGCGACACAAGATGCGCGAAACCGACCAGTCCGATGACTTCGGCGTCGTGTCTGAGTTCGGTCGTGCTGGCGCTCA
>JADGRR010000361.1 GCA_017880745.1 Burkholderiales bacterium | reverse complement strand
AGCCGCGGGGCGAGCGTGGTTCCGCCGCCGCTGTTGCCGCGGTCGATGCGCTGCACGTCGCAGCTTCGCACCGCGAGGTACGACCTGCCGCGCTTGTTCAGATCGTCGATGAAGTTAAGCAGGTCTTCCTCGTGCAAAAGCTGCATTTCGATTCTCACGCGGCTGACCAGGAAATTGACGCCGCCGCCAGGGGCGAAGCCGGGATAGTCGAGCAGTTTCTGCGGCTCGATGCTGTAGCCGATATTGAACAGCCGCCGCTCGTTCTTGATCGCCGTGATGGTGTCGATCCAGTCCAGGCGCTTCTCCTCGCCGACGATGCCGCGCGCCACCAGCGCCTGGTACTGCTGCAGGTTGGCCTTGATTTCGCGCTCCTCCTCGTTGGCGCTGGCGAGCTTCGTCTGCACCTCGGTGCGCTGCGCGGCCGTTGTCACGGCCAGTTTCTTCGTTTCCTGCAGATAATCGTCGGCGGCGAAATAGCAGGCCACCCCGGCGAGGGCCAGGACGACGCAGGCCGCCAGCGGCAGGCGCAGTCGCTTCAGGTCCTTTGCGCCGAGCTTCATCCGCCGAGCTTCCTGCCGATGGTGACGGAAAAGCGCGCGTCCTGCGCTATCGCGCGCTCCGAACCGATGTCGCCCTTCAGCGTATCCTCCGCCGTGATGTCGAAGGGCATGTCGACGCCGATGATCTCCAGCCGCGGGATCTTCTTCAGCGCGGCGATGAACTGATTGGTCATGTCGGTGACGGAGCGCATATCGGCGCGGCGCGCGCCCGCCACCCGCGCCGAGACGACGGCCAGCTCATAGCCCAGGTCGGCAGCGCCCGCCGCCGCAGGCGCGCCTGCGGCGGCAGGCGCCGGCGCAGCGGCCCTGGACGCCGCCCCCTTCGCGCCGCGTTCCTGCGGCGGTTTGCCTATGTGCCACTCGATGTGTTCTATCTCCACCTGGTCAAAGCCGGCCAGGGTCTTGCTGATTTGCGCGAACAGGTAGGCCGGGGAAGCGGTCTGCGCCTGCAGCGTCAGGTATTGCCTGATGGTCGTCTTCAGGTTTTCGGTCGAGGTCGGCGTCTTCGGGAAAGTCGCGGTGACGCGCGCGTATTCGGCGCTCACCGCGTCGAACCGGCTCTTGTCGGATTGAATTTGCTGGCGCAGGTTGTACACGTCGAAGAGTTGCGCCCCCGCGTACAGCAGGCCCGAAGCGAGCACCGCCATGCCGGCGCCGTACAACCCGTTGCCGATTTGCCACAGCTGATAATGATGCCGGTGCTGATCCTGCCCGAACTGCTGCGCGGGGGTGGCGGTGGCGGCTGCGTGCAGGAACAGGGCATCGCAAGGCGCGTCGGCCGGGAAACGCTTCAGCCCGGCCGTCCGGCATTGGGTGTCTGCGTTGACGACGTGGAACTTCAGCACCTCGGTGCTGCGGCAAGCCTCGGCGAGCGCGGCATGATACTGCCCTGCGGCCAGCACCATCACGTCGATCGGCGTATTCGCCGCCGGCAGCATGCGCATCGTTACCAGATACTGCTGCAGGCGCGCCGATTCGCTGGCGCAGGCTGCGGCCACGCCCGCTGCGTCCTCCAGGTTCACCCGGCCGATGCGGGAAAAGCGGATGTTGCCGTCCTCGACGTAGCTTTGCCGCAGGCCGGTTTGCTGCACGCTCACCAGCAGACAGCGCGGCGCTTTCACCCCGGCGCCTTTGACCAGGGGCGGCGCAAGCAGCGCCGTGGAATAGATCCCGACCAGTCGGACTTCGCTCTGCTCCAGCGCTGCGAGCCAGGGCTGGAACTGCTGCGTGTTGGAGAACGAGGCGTACAGGACTTTCTCGTTGCGCCGCTCGCCTTGCTCGTAACCGAGCGACAGGCTGAGGGTGAGGCTGGTGTCGCGGTAGCGCTGCCCGAGCTTGCGCGCCAGCAACTGCCGCCGGTCCTTGCGGCCGAGGAAAGGGATGGTTTCCTGGTGGTAATCCTCCTCGACCACGTCGACCACCAGGTAGTACAGCTTGCGCGAACCGGCGAGATAGGCGGCGAAGGCGGCTAGCCCCGTGTCGTTGCGCTCGAAGGCGGCATCGACTACCAGCCTGCCGCGCGACAGGCTGTGGGCCGTCAGCCGGTTGGCGGTGAGATAGAGCAGGCGCTGTTTTCGCAACATTGGGCTAGAACTTGATCTTGCTGATGGAGTCGTAGATCGGTCCCAAGACCGACAGCATCACCCAGCCGAGGAGCGCGCCGAGGATGACGGTCATGGCCGGCTCGATCATCACCTCCACCTTGCCGATGGCATCCTTCACGTCGCGGTTGTAGAAGTAGGACACGTTGAGCAGCGCGTTGTCGAGTCTGCCGGTGGATTCCCCCACCCGCAGCATGCGTATCACCAGCGGCGGGAACAGGCCCACGTCCTGGAACGCGGTGGAAACGTTCTTGCCCTCGGCGATCTCCTGCCCGGCGCGCGCGAGGCCTTCCCTGATCACCAGGTTGCCGGCGATCTCCTCGGAGCTCTTGATGCAGTCGAGAATGGTGATGCCGGAGGAATACATCATGGCGAAGATGCTGGCGAAACGCGACAGGATGATCTTGCGCTGGATCGGCCCGAGGAGCGGCACGCGCAGCTTGAAATCGTCGAACTGATAGCAGAACGCCGGACTGCGCTTCAGGGCGAGCTTGATGCCGGCGAAAGCGACCACCGGCGCGAGCAGGACCACCCACCAATAGTTGATGAAAAATCCCGACACCTGGATCAGGATGCGCGTCTGCAGCGGAATCGCCTGACCGGTACTCTTGATGAAACCGATCATCTGCGGCACCAGGTAGATCATCAGGAACATGGTCACCGCCAGCACTATAGTGCCAACGAAGGTCGGGTACATCAGCAGTTTTTTCGTCTGCGTGATGAGTTCGTCCTCCCATTTCAGATTTTCGGCGAGGCTTTTCAGAACCTGGGACATGCGCCCGGTTTCTTCGCCCGCGCGGATCAGGCTGGCGAACACCTTGGGGAAAACTTCGGTATAGTCGGCCATGGCGCCCGACAGGCTCCGCCCGCCCTGGATGCTCTCGATCAGGCCGCTGATGACCTCGCGAAAACGCGGGTTCTCCACGCTGTCGCGCAGGTCGGTCAGTGACTCGAGGATGGGCCCACCGGCAGACGCCAGTTGCTCCAGGTGGAAGCAGAAGTTGATCAGCTCGCGCCGCCCGATCGCGCCCTTGAACAGGCTCGCGCGCCTGCTCGCCGGTCCGCCGACGATAAGATCGAGCCCCATGCGCTGCAGCCGCAGCTCCAGGTCGATCAGGTTGATGGCCTCGATCTGCCCCAGGAGCGACTTGCCGCGGCCGTCGATTGCCTTGTAGGAATACAGCGCCATGCGTGGGGAGGGGCGGCGGCAGGCGCGCTACATGCGGTCGGTGAGATCCACCACTCGCATCAGCTCGTCCAGCGCGGTCGTGCCCTCGAGGACGCGCCGCGAGCCGTCGTCGGCGAGGGTGCGGAAACCCTTGGCTATGGCGGCGCGCTGCAATTCGCGCGCCGTGGCGCGGCGGGCAACCAGTTCGTCCAGATCGACGTCCAGCTTCAGAATCTCCATGATCGCCAGCCGCCCGCGGTAGCCCTGGTAATCGCAGTGGTCGCAGCCCACCGCGCGGTAAATGGTGGGCGGCCGGTCGGCCTTGACCCCGAGCAGGCGGCATTCGGCCGAAGTCGCGGTATAGGGTTGGCGGCAGTGCTTGCACAGGCGCCGGATCAGGCGCTGGGCGATGATGCCGATCATGTTGCCGGCCATGACCTCGGGCGTGACGCCGGTATCGAGCAGGCGCGGAAAAGCGCCTACGGCGGAATTGGTGTGCAGCGTGGAGTAGACCTGGTGGCCGGTCATGGCGGCGCGGAACGCCATTTCCGCGGTTTCCTCGTCGCGGATTTCGCCCACCAGAATCACGTCCGGGTCCTGGCGCATGAGCGAGCGGATGCCGTTGGCGAAGTCCATTTTCGCGGCCTCGTTCACCGAGGTCTGGCGGATCAGCGTCATCGGGTACTCGACCGGATCCTCCATGGTCATGATGTTCAGGGCGTC
>JADGRR010000360.1 GCA_017880745.1 Burkholderiales bacterium | reverse complement strand
ACCGGCAGCGTGTCCGGTGCCTGTTGCCGGCACTACGCCGGTGCTGGCGAGCAAAGTGAAAAGCTGTTCGTTTGTCTATTCTCCCAGTCAGGGTGCAACGCAGCAAAGCGGTTTCGTCTGGATGAATCTGGTAATCCAGGGGCAGTACGAACCCGTTGCGCTGGTGCATGGGACGCATGTGGATAACGTACCATGAACGCCGGACAACGCGGCTTCGGCGCGATCGTGGCGATTGTCATCCTGGTGATAATGGCGACCATTTCGGCCGCATTGGTAAGGCTGGGGACGACACAACAAGCCACCTCGACGCAGGACATCCTGTCTGCGCGCGCATGGCAGGCGGCGCGCGCCGGAAATGAGTGGGGGCTTTACCAGGCTTTGGGTCCCTCGGCAAGTTGCGTCCCAGCTACAACGCTGGATCTGCGTGCCGCGACGGGATTTTCGGCGACTGTGACGTGCACCTCAAGCATCTCAAGAAACTTCAAGGAGGGCGAAACCTCACCCGGGGTGCCGCGCGCAATTACGAGCTACAGCATCGAAGCGGTCGCGTGCAATTCCGCTGCGTGTCCGGATGCTGCGCTTGCCGCGACACCGGGCTATGTCGAGCGCAAGCGCCTGGTGATCGCAAACACGCCTTGATGAACGGCAACAACTTCTGCCGGCACGGCGGGCAGCGAACGAGCGCTGCAGGAGTAACTTCCGCGCCAGGATTGTGGTCAGGGAAATCGCGCGCAATAAATGCTGTAAGGTCTTATTGTTGCAAAGAAAAACCATTGACAACAACTATTTATTGATATAACTTCAAGTAACTCGTCCGACCAGCACCCCATATGGCATGGTTTTCCAAGAAAAAAGCGCAGCCGGGCTGGATGGCTATCAGCACCGATACTGACGCCATACGGCTGGCGCATGTCGATCGCCCGGCGCAGGGCAAACCCAGGGTCGATCGATGGGGCGTCATCAAGCGCGACGAGAAAGACGGAGCGGATTTGCAGCAGGCGGCGCAGGAGTATGGCCTCGGCCGCTACCGCTGCGCGACACTGCTGCATCCAGCGGAATACCAGTTGCTGATGGTGGACGCGCCCAATGTTCCGCGCGAGGAACTGAAGGCGGCGATCCGCTGGCGCGTCAAGGATTTGCTCGATTACCACATCGACGACGCCACCATGGACGTGCTCGACATCCCGGTCGACAAGGACGCGCCGGGGACGAGCCATTATATGTACGCTGTGGCGGCGAAGAACGAGATCGTGCAGGGGCAGGTCGCTCAGTTCGAGCGGGCCGGGATTGCGCTGCAGGTGATCGATATCCAGGAAACGGCCCAGCGCAATATCGCCGAGCTCTACGAAACCTCGGACCGCGGCATCGGCATGCTGAGCTTCGATCAGGCCGGCGGCCTGTTCACCCTCTCCTTCAAGGGCGAGCTCTACCTCGCGCGCAGGCTGGACCTGACCTGGGCCCAGCTGGTCGGAGCGCGCGAAGACCAGCGGCAACGCTATTTCGAGCGCATCGGCGTCGAGTTGCAGCGCTCGCTCGATCACTTCGAGCGCCAGTACCGGAACATCACGCTGTCGGAACTGGTGGTCGGGCCCATGCCGGAAGAAATCGGACTGGTGGCGTTCCTGAGCTCGCAGCTGTACCTGCCGCTGCGGCAGATCGATCTGGCCGATGCCCTGGAATTTGTCGGCGATGACATGGGCGTCGACAAGCAATGGCAGCTGCTCCAGGTGCTGGGCGCGGCGCTGCGCCTCGAGGCGAAGGCGCTATGAGCCAGCAGATCAATCTGTTCAACCCGATCTTCCTCAAGCAGACGAGGACTTTCTCGGCAGTGGCCATGCTCGACACCCTGGCCGTGCTGCTTGTCGGCGTCGCGGTGTTCTATGCCTACGCCAGCATCGAATCGTTGAATCTCGACCGGCAGTCCGTGGAAACAGCCAGGCTATATAACCAGGCGAGGGTGCGGCTGGCTGAAGCCAGCGCGCGCTACGCGCCGAAGAAAATCGACGCCAACCTCGAGGCGGAGGTGAACAATCTGCAAGCGCAGTTGAATGCGCGCAAGGCGACGCTCGATAACCTTGGTATCGGCCTGCTCGCCGATGGCGTCAGTTATGCCGAGTACATGCGCGCTCTGGCGCGCCAGTCCCTCGCCGGCCTGTGGCTGACGGGGTTCAGAGTCGGCAAGGGCGGTGCTGAATTGGAGATCATCGGACGCGCACTGCAGCCCGATTTGGTCCCGTCCTATATCCAACGCCTGAACCAGGAACGGGCAATGCATGGCCGCGCCTTCGCCTCGCTCAGCATGACCCAACAGGAGGGCGCGCAGCCCGCGGATGCATCCCGGCCGGCCGGCGCGCCTGCCGGCTACAACTACACCGAGTTCCGGCTTGGTTCCAGCCAAGCCAAACTGCCTGCGGACGGCGACGCGGAACCGGTCGGCAACGCCGCGCCTGGATTGCCGGGTGCTGTTTCACCGGGGTCGCCGCAGCCGGCGCAAATCCGCGGCGGTAATTCGCAATGAAGCAACTGCTGCAAAGATACGCCGACGGCATCGATGCCATGGCCCTGCGCGAGCGGGCCATGTTTTTCGGCGCTGTCGCGCTGGTGCTGATGACCTTGCTCCAGGTTTTCCTGCTGAACCCGGTGTTGTCGCGGCGAAGCCAATTGGCGGCGCAGATTGCGCAACAGGAAGACGAAACGAAGGCGATCCAGGCCCAGACCCATACCTTGGTTCGACCGAACGTGGCGGACCAGGACGCGCTCAATCGCGACAGACTCAAGAGCCTGCGCGAGCAGATGGCGCAGCTGGACCGGCAGTTCGAGCAACAGCAAAAGCAGTTCGTCGCGCCGGAAAATATGGGGGCGATGCTCGAGAACATGATCGGGAAAAACCGGAAATTGCAGCTGATATCGCTGCGCAAGCTGCCCGGTACGGGTCTGTCGGCGCGCGCTGCTGCCCCGACCGGCGCCGCCGGCGGGCCGGCGCGGGCGGACGGCGCGCGCGAGGTTTTTCGCCACACGGTCGAACTCAGCGTCAGGGGTAGCTATTTCGATCTGCTCGATTACCTTGCCGCGCTGGAACGCATGCCGCAGCGGGTGTTCTGGGACGGATTCGAACTGAGCGCGGCGCAGTATCCGCAGTCCGTGCTGAAGCTGACCATCTATACGCTCAGCCCGGAGAAATCATGGCTGACCGTCTGATGCTGGCGCAGGCAATTGCGGCCGCGGCCGCCCTGCTGCTCCCGGCCGGCAGCAGCGCGCAGGGACTGACCGACCCGACACGGCCGCCGCTCGAACTCATGCGTGCGCCCGCTGCCGGTGCCGCGCCGCGATTGCCGCTGCAGTCGATCCTGCTGTCGAGCGCGCGCAAAGGCGCGATCATCAACGGCCAGTATGTGGCCTTGGGCGGGAGTTACGGCAAGGCGAAGCTGGTCAAGATCACCGCAACCGAGGTGACTTTGAAAAGCGACGGAACACTGGAAGTGCTACAGTTGTATCCGCCGATGAAGAAGACTTCTGCTGCGTCCGACGCCGCGGGAAAACCTGAGAGAGCGGTAACACGTCCATGAGAACTCCTAGCACCGCCGGGCTGATTGCAAGCGTGCTTGTAACCGCATTGATCGCCGCTGGCTGCGCCCAGGAACCCGTGCGCACCAACCAGGTCAGCGACCAGATGATCGGCGAATTGGACAAAAGCGCGCAGCGCGCGAAGCCCAGGGAATCCGATGCGGTGAACCAGGCGCTGCTGCCGCCGCTGCGCATGGAACTGCCTCAGGCACAGGGAAAACCGATCGAGGGGCGATTTGATCTGAACGTGAACAACGCGCCGGCACGCGAAGTGTTCCTGTCCATCGTGTCGGGCACGCGCTACAGCATGCTGGTGCACCCGGAGGTATCCGGATCCATCTCGGTGAACCTCAAGGATGTCAGCCTGTCCGAGGCGCTCGAAGCGATCCGCGAGATCTATGGCTACGAGTACAAAATCGACGGCAGCAGGGTCTATATCCAGCCTGCCGGCCTGCAGACGCGCGTGTTCCAGGTCAACTACCTGATCGGCGCGCGCCA